>JBBTVV010000032.1:0-1072 GCA_038063135.1 Patescibacteria group bacterium | reverse complement strand
ATTGGAAATAATTCAAAAATATCATAAATATACGAGAAATATTTAAATTTAGCGTACAATTGATCAAAATAATTTTTCATAAATTTAAAATTTTATTTTTATTTTCCGCTGCAACCGCATTTTCCATTTACGCTACAACTTCCACCCGAACTCTCTGCGCCTGATTGAATAAATAAGTTTTCATTGCTATTTAAAATATCATTTTGAGGTTCCGCGCCAGCCACATCCACAACTTCTATAATCCCCGAGACCATTCCCATCCAGCAACTAAATTTATATTTGCCCACTTTTTTTGGCGTAAATTCTTTAACGCTGGTTTGACCCGGAGTTAAAGAAATTTCTCCATCAAATAAATTTTTTGCAATAACGGCATTAGTGCAACCGCTTGTCCCTTTATCAATAATTTCCCACCTTACTGGTATCCCAACTTTTACTTTCAAATAATTTGGCGAATAGCCGCGGGAAGAAGCGTCCATTTTTAAGATTTGTTTACCATTAATAATTTGGGGTAATCCTTCTTCGTTTTGAGGCGAATTGTTTTTTGCAACGCTGGAAGATTGACCAGAACTAACGCTTAAATCGCTAAAACTAGAAATTCCTAAAACATTTAGCTGGGCATTTATATTATAAAGAGCAAAAAATAAAACTAAAATTCCAGCCACCTTTAAAAATCTGCCAGACAAATGGGCTTTTTGAGAAAATTTAACACTAGACAAACCAATAAATAAAAGCATTGGTAAAGTTCCCAAAGCAAACAAAAACATAATTAAACCGCCTTGAATTGCGCTGCCGGAAATTAAAGCTAATCCTTGGGCTGTTATAGTAAAACCGCAAGGCAGGAAAAAAGTAAACGCGCCCATTAAAAACGGCATATGGCGACCTTTAAAATTAGATTCATTGGCAATAAATCTTGTAATAAATTTTGGCATTGTGAATTGAAATTTTCTGAATGCTTTAAATCCAAACATCTGAAAAGCTAAAATAATCATCATTACAGAAACAGCGATAACTAAAATCGAACTAAATTTTAAAGAAAAATTAAACTTACTGCCAATAATTCCTAATATTGCGC
>JBBTVV010000031.1:0-7685 GCA_038063135.1 Patescibacteria group bacterium | reverse complement strand
TAAAATTAGTTATTGCTTTCAATATATTATAATAAAGGTTATTTTTTGTCAATAATATGTATCTGTCGCCGAATACGGTATTCGGCGACAGACCCATTAAGCTTTGGATTAGAATTTAAGTCGTGGTGTTGCACGTAATTAATTGTTTTTTTGTATAATTATAAATATTATCAAAGACTTGTTTTTTATTTAAGCTTGTTGTATCTAAAACGTAATCATAATTTTTGTGATTATAAACATTGATTTGATAGTATTTTCTATAACGTTTAATATCGCTTTTTATCCGTTGTTGTTGACTTTTAATAACATCTTCTATTGTTTTAAGATTTTTATCTTCATTGCGACTGTTTTTTTTCTTTAATTCTAGCCAAACTCTTTTTGCGCCGACATTAGCCTCAACATCTAAATAAATTTTTATTGAGTCAGGTATAAAATGCCATGAAGTTCTTCCTGAAATAACAAAATTATCTAATGTCTTGCTTAAATTTTTTTGATATTGATCTAATTCTAAATCGCTTTGTGGATTATTTTCACTTAATTTATTATATTCAGCCAAAGATAATCCTAGTAATTTTGCTTTAAGTCGCCTTATTGTTCCCATATCATAATATTGCCAGCCAAGTTTTTTGGCTAGTTTTTGAGCAATAGTTGATTTGCCAGAGCCTGCTTGTCCTGCGATGGAAATAATCATTTAGTTATTTTATTTTATTTTATTTTTTTCTAATAGGGTCTGTCGCCGAATGCCATATTCGGTATAAAATTCCAAATTTTTGTAAATTTTGTTAAAAACTTTTTCGCTAATATAACCATATTCCCTCAAAACTTTTTAAAAAAATTTCCTAAAAATTTGAAATTTTCTACTCAAAAGAGTATTAGGCGACAGACCCTAATAACTCTTTCAATTGATTAGGTAAATTAATCGTAAATTTTTGTTCATTGCCAGCTAAATCAACAAAAGATAACTCATCAGCAACTAAAAAAACTCTATCTAGATTAAATTTGTTATTTTGCGCGCGAGTCTTAGATTTGCTATAAATATTATCGCCAACAATTGGATGGTCGTAAGCTAACATATGAACTCTAATTTGGTGCGTTCGACCTGTTTTTATTTTGATTTTTAGTAAAGTATAGTTAATAAATCTTTTTAAAATAGAAAATTCAGTCATAGCTGATCGTCCATCTTGATTTGGCTGTCCTTTTTTAGTTATTGGCAATGCTACCATTTTGAAGCCATCAGGAGCTCTTTTGATAGGAAAAGAAATTGTACTATCTTCAAGACTAATTTGTCCATAAACTAAGGCAGTGTATTTTTTAATAACTTTTCTTTGTTTAAATTGTTTTTTTATATTATCAAAAGAGTCTTGTGTTTTTGCAATAACCATTAAGCCACTTACTTCTTTATCTAAACGATGAACAATGCCCGGCCTATCAGGGTCATCACCAACTTTTTTTATTTTTGGATATTGATCAATTAAAATATCAGCTAATGTAATAGCTCCTTTAGTTCCCCCATGCACAATAAGTCCAGCAGGCTTGTTAATAACTAAATATTCTTCAGTTTCTGCTAAGATATTTAATGGCTCAGGTAGTACTTTTATTGGTTGAGTAATTGTTGCTTTTTCTTTAGATAATAATTCCCAATTATCATCAATTATTATTAAATCTTTTTCTTTAATTAAATAATGTGGTTTAGATGTCTGATTGTTAACAGTTATTAAGCCTTGTTTTATTAATTTTTGTATTTGTTGGCGTGAAAGCTGTTGCTTGTTTTCATTTTTGTTGTCAGATAAAAATTTGTCCAATCTTTGCTTAGCTTGTTCTTCAGTAATAATTATTGGCATATAGATGTTAAAAGTCTAATAAATATTAAATTATTATTTAAAAATTAAAAATTATTTTAGAATTGCCATAAATTTATCAACAATTTTATCTAAAGTAAAGAATTGTTGGACTCGTTCTCGTCCATCAGCGCCAAGTTGTTGGCATAATTTTTTGTCTTCATGCAATTTTATAATTTGGCTGGCAAGCATTTCGCTATTTCCACTAGCAATTAGCGAGCCTGTTTTGTTTTCTAAAACAACTTCTTTTAAACCAACATTAAGGGGGCCGATTATTGGTAAACTAGAAGCCATTGCTCCAAGTATATTATAGTAATCTTCAAGTTCTGGCAATTCAGCAGTTACTACATAAACATTAAAACTATCTAGCCATTTTTTGATTTGAGTTTGTTCATCAATAAACCAAACTAAAGAATCAATCTCCATTTTTTTAGCCAACCAACTTAAACTTTTTCTTTCAAGACTATTTCCAACAATAATTAATTGTAAATTAGGAACAACGGGCAAACAAATTTTAATAGCTTGAAGCAGTGTTTCAATTTTTTGTTTTTGTTTAAAATTGGCAATAGCGCCAATTGTAAAATATTTATTGTGAAAATTTTTTCCATTTGTTTGAGCAAGATTGTTGAAAATATTTTCTTGGTATTGATTGAATTTAATTGCTGGATGGATAAGTAAAATATTTTTTTCTTTAAAGCCAAAATTTTTGAGTTGAGTTTTGTTATCGCTGTTAAATACAACTAAAGTAGCAAAATTAGCTAATAATTTATAAAAATTTTTAATTTTTAATTGCTTATAGCGACAGTTAGGATTTTCTATCCAAATAATTTTTAGCCCAATAATTTTAGCTAAAGGAGTTGCTAAAATTTTTTCTGACCAGTCAAAAAGGATTATTGTTGTAATTTTTTTATTAAATTTGTAATTAAATAATATTATCAAGAGCTTACAATATAGCCAAGGTAACAATAAAATAAAAATAAATAAATAAATTTTGTTTTTTATTGTTGGTCCTAAATTAATTTTTTTTGCTGACCATTTTTTTTCTTGAAATTGTTCAAATAAAGGTTTTTTAGAGGATAAAAGGTAAAAACAATATTCTTTTTGACTTAATTCAGAAAATAAATCAAAAAGAAGTTTCATTTTTTCTTCACCAGAATTAATTAAAAGGATATTTTTTGTCATAAAGTATAGCTTAGAAGGGTCTGTCGCCGAATACCGTATTCGGCGACAGACCCTAGAATTTAGGGATTAGGAATTAGGGGTTAAAACAAACTTTTAATTCTTAATTCCTAATCCCTGCTAATGCGATGTCTTGTTTTGTTATTCCTCCTAAAAAATAAAGAGAAACAAAATAAACAATTATTGCTATTGCTAAAATTAATAATAAATTTAATTTAGTTAATAAAAGAAAAATTGAAATAAGCATAATTAGAGAAGCTAATAGAGACTTTAATAAAATTGCTAAATTTGGTTTAAATTTAGCAAATTTAGTAAGTAAATAGTAAGAAAATAGAGCGATAACTAATTCGCTATAAACAGTTACCCATGCGGCGCCAAAATAAGAATATTTAGGAATAAAAATTAAATATCCTATCAAGGCAGTAATTGCTGTAAAAATATAAATATTAATTAATTCTTTTTGTTTATTAATAGCAATAATCCCGTGAGCAAATAGACAGCTAAAAAAAATAATAGTTGAAGCTAAAATTAAAATTTTAAGAATTTCTCCTGATAAAGCAAAGTCTGGGCCGGCTATTAAGATTATTAACGGTTTAGCAATCAGCTGAGTGCCTAAAAGCATAGGAATTGCAACAATAATTGAGATGTCAAATGATTTTTGCAAAATATTTTTGAAACGTTTAATGTCTTTAGCTATCCAGCTGGCTGCTAAAATAGGTAAAATGATGCCGGCAAACATAAAAGGTAATGTTGTTAAAATATCAATCACTTTATAAGCAGCGCCATAGACTCCAACTTCTGCCTGAGTTTTTAATAAAGACAAAATTAAAGTATCTGCTCTTAAGTAAATTAAATTAAAGGTTATTGTAACAGCTAGTGGCCAAGATTTTTGAAAAATTAGCAACCAAACATTTATGTCTATTTCTAGTTTAATTTTAGCATAACGACGAGATGAATAATAATGAATAATAAAACTAATAACACTGCTTATTACAGTTGCTATCATAATGCCAGTTAAACCATAGTTAAAATAAACAGCTAAAATAACTCCAATTAACAAAACTAATCTGCTAATTACTTCTGCTAAAGAAACAACTATCATTTGCAAATGTTTTTGAAAAATTCCTACAAGAATTTGATTTAAAGCAGTAAAGAAAAAAGAGAGAGAGGCAATAATTACTCCGATTTTTATTAAAGGATCATATGGGGAAAAAAGAACTATTAGCGGAGCTAATCCTAAAAAGATAATCGCGGAGATTAAACGAAGACTAAAAAGATTACTTAAAATTTTATTTTGATCTATTTTTGGGTCACTAATCATTTGCACTGTTACCAAAGTAAGTCCTAAATCTGCAATTACACCAAAAAAAGATAAAAAAGTAATAATTGTTGTATATTGGCCAAAACCAGATTGACCAAGTTGGCGCGTCATAATGGCTATTGTTATTAGACCTAAAAAAGTAGCAATTCCTTTGCCAATTATTTGAATAATGGTATTGTGAGCGATTTTAGTAGCAAGTTGCATAATTGTTTTTTTTGTTGATTTTAGGTATAATGGGTCTGTCGCCGAATACCGTATTCGGTATAAAATTTCAAATTTTTAGGAAATTTTATACTCAAAAGAGTATCCAGCGACAAACCCATAATGTTTACAAAAACACTTTTAACTTTTAACTTATTTTAACTATAACATAAAAAATATGAAATTGACTAAGTATTATTTTTTTGATTTTAAAAAGATTTTAAAACATTCTACGAGCTTTATTTTATTGTTATTTATTGTGTTTTCAATGATTAATTTTTCTTTTATTAGCAATGCTAATGCAGTAAGTTGGTTGGATAAAGTTAGCGACGGTGGATTAGATCAGGTTGGCACAGTTTATGGGCAAGATAAAAGCCAACCAAGTAAAGCAATTATAGTTGTTGCATCTACTGTTAATATAGTTTTGGGCTTGTTGGGAATAATTTTTTTAATTTTAATTCTTTATGCTGGCTTTAATTGGATGACAGCAGGAGGAGAAGAAGAAAAAGTTACCAAAGCAAAGGAAACAATTACGAGAGCTGTTATTGGTTTAATAATAATTTTAGCTTCTCTTGCTATTTCTAACCTTGTTATTAGTCAAATTATTTCAGCGACTAAATGATGATTAAGAATTTTTAACCCTTATGAAGATTGTTTTTAAAATATTTATTGTTTTAGTTATTATTTTCTCTTTTCTTTTTATTTTTAGCAGAGGACATATCTATGATAAAAAAGAATTAGAGTATGGTTTAACTTTTTCTAAAAAGCAAGCACAAAATTTAGGACTTGATTGGCAAAAAATTTATTTGGATATATTTTATGATCTAAAAGTAAAAAAAATTCGTTTGCCAGCTTATTGGGATGAAATTGAAATTTCTAGTAATCAATATTTTTGGGATGATATGGACTGGCAAATTAAACAAGCAGATAAAGCTCATGCAGAAATAATTTTAGCAGTTGGAGGTCGCTTACCACGTTGGCCAGAATGTCATTTTCCTGAGTGGACCAATAATATTACAAAAGAACAGAGAGAAGAGGCTATATTGGTTTATATTAAAAATGTTATTGAAAGATATAAAGATGAACAAGTAATTAAGGTTTGGCAGATTGAAAATGAACCGTTTTTATCTCATTTTGGCAGTTGCCCGACTTTGGACAGTAAATTTTTAGATCAAGAGATTGCTTTAGCAAAAAGTTTAGATAATAGACCAATTATGGTAACTGATTCTGGTGAACTCTCTTTGTGGGTGTCAGCTGCTATGCGGTCAGATATTTTTGGCACGTCTTTGTATTTACATACTTATTCTAAATTGTTTAAAAATTATATTAATTATCCAATTACACCAGGTTTTTTTCGTTTAAAAAAGAATTTGACTGGAATTTTTGCTCATCCTAAGGAATGGATTGTTATTGAACTTCAGGCTGAGCCTTGGGGAAAAACTTCTTATCAGAACTTGACTCAAGCTGAGCGAGAGCGTACTATGAATTTAGAAAAATTTAGAGATATAATAGATTTTTCTAGTAAAACTGGTTTTCGCCAATTCTATCTTTGGGGAGTTGAGTGGTGGTATTGGGAAAAAGAAAAAAATAATAATCAAACACTTTGGGAAGAAGCAAAAAAACTATTTTGAATTTTTTAATTGAATAATATGAATAATACTAACAAAACATATTCTATCGGAGTAGATATCGGTGGCACTAAAATGAGTGCCGTGTTATTTAATGGGATTGATATTTTGGCGGAATATATGTTGACTACGCCTAAAGATACATTTGAGCATTTTATGATTATGCTGAATGCTTTAATTGAACCACTTTTAGATAAGGCTAGGCAAAATAAAATAATAATAAATGGAATTGGTATAGGAGTTGCTGGAATGCTTAATTATCAGGAAGGACGAGTTTTAAGCTCGCCTAATATTCCATTGTTAAATGATCAAAGATTGTCTGTTTATTTAGAAGCTAAATTAGGATTAAGTATAAAATTAGATAATGATGTTAATTGTTTCACTCGCGCTGAGGTTAAAATTGGCGCTGGTAAAAAATATAAAAATGTTTTTGGTATGACTATTGGAACAGGAATTGGTGGTGCTTGGTGGTTTAATAATGAAATATATTTAGGAGCTCATGGGGGATCAGGAGAGCCTGGTTGGATGGTAGTTGATTATCAAAATGGCATTAGGCTAGAAGATGCTTATCATAAATTAGCGCAAAATAATCCAGCAAGCATGGCTGAAGAAGCTTATCGTGGAGATGTTTTGGCTGAAAAATCATATCAAGAATTTGGTCAATATTTAGGAATTACTTTGGCTAATATTGTAAATATTATTGATCCAGAAGTAATTATTTTAGGAGGAGGCGTTGTTGAGTCAAGTGATTTGTTTTTATCTGTAACTAAAAGAAGTATGCGTCAATATGTTATATCTCCTGATTCAAAAGTTATAAAAATTATAAAAAGTAAATTAGGCGAGAAAGCAGGAGCTATTGGGGCTGCGATGTTGTTTGGATAGGTTTTATTGTTGTTAAAACAAGATTAACTAAAGCGTAGGCTGAAAAAATAACAATTATACCAATGGCTGCCCAAAGCATAGAGTCTCTTCCTTTTGTTACTTGATCTGCTTTACCAGCGCTTGTCATCCAAAGAAGTCCTCCATAAATAAACATTACTAAGGCTAAAGATCCAACAATGCCCAAGACACCGTGAATGATCTTGCCAAGAAATTCAGGAATAGCTGTACTGGTTGCTGTTCCTGTAAGTGGATTGAGAAGAACGACAGTATTACTTTTTACTGAAACTGAACCAGAGGCTTCTGGCGCGGAGCCAGTCTTTGCCTTAGCGATAGTATCTGTTGGGCAACAAAGATTATTTGCTGAGCCAGTGCAAAGATTTGATATACAAGAATTCTTAATATTAACACTTAATGTGCTTATATCTATGCAAGTATAATCTCCAAGTTTATTGTCTCGAAGTATGCCACAAACTTCCTTTCCACTACAATGATTTGGCTCCCATTTGAAATTAAAAAAATTAGAGCAAGTTTGTTCTTTGCATTCATAACCGATCGTGTCTTGTGTAGTACCACAATCAGCAGAGCCAAGAGTAGTGTTTGCGCTTATTTGAAAAAAAATGATTATTAAAAAAACAA
>JBBTVV010000030.1:0-5370 GCA_038063135.1 Patescibacteria group bacterium | reverse complement strand
AGCGAAAAAGTTTTTAACAAAATTTACAAAAATTTGGAATTTTATACCGAATACAATATTCGGCGACAGACCCGTAAAGTCCATTTATTGCCCAACCACCTTTCCACCAAAAGTTTTTAATAGATTGTCGATCATACTTCCTTGTTCTTCAAGTCCTAAAATCACTTCTGGTTCTTTTTCAGAGTTAAGCGGTCCTTCACTAATTATTTTATTAACAGTAACTTCCAAATTTTCATCAACAATCGCTTCAATTATAATTGGAACGCCAAAAGTCTGGCACAAAACTTCTTCCACTAATACTTTAATATTATTTTCACTTACACGATCGCGATGAAACTTATATTTAAAAGCTAAGCAAAGTTTATTATTATTAAAACTTACTGGTTGGCAAACATTTAGAATAAAAGATAAAGAAAGATTGTTTTGTTTTATTTTAATCAAAACTTCATTCCAACGATCAACTATCTGCTCATGACTAACATTTGATGACGAATTCGTTTGTATAATTAATTCTGAATCAATCTTCTTCTCTACGGCAGAAACAACTAGCTTAATTGGCAAATCTTTTTGCTGATCTTGCTGAATAACCCTTGATCCATAACTTATTTGATTTAACAATGGAGTTGTCCTAACAATTGGAGTAATAGATAATTCAGCAATAGCTAATTCAGTTGATAATTGCTGAATAAAATCACCCTTTAATTCATTTTTCACTTTAATAAATTTCTCCAAATAAATTAACAATTGATCCAATGTCATTTCCTGACTTAACTGATTTATTTTTAATTCCATTGACTCTCCTAACTCAATAGCCAATTTTTCCATTAATCCCGAACTAATTTTTCCAAGCATTAATTTTCGTAAAATTTCAATCAAATCATTTAAAAAACTTTTCAAATCTACACCGTTGTCAATTAATTTATTAATTAATCTAATTCCGCTGCCAGCATCCTTTTTTACCAAAAAATTTATTAAATTTATCACTTCGCTTAAATTACTTCTAGGAATAACTAAACTGGCTTCTTCACTTGTTATTTCTTTACCACTAATTGCCACGATTTGCCCTAGCAAACTTTCAGCATCACGCATATAACCTTCAGAATGACGAGCAATTTCTTCAAGAATGCTTTTATCAATTTTCAACTCTTCAGCTTTAATAATATAATTTAATTTTTTAACAACGTCACTAACACTAATTCTTCCAAAATCAAATCTCTGACAACGTGAAATAATTGTTGAAGGAACTTTATGGACTTCAGTAGTACATAAAATAAAAACAACAAAAGTTGGCGGTTCTTCAATAATTTTAAGCAAAGCATTAAAGGCAGAGATAGACAACATATGAACTTCGTCAATAATAAAAACCTTATATTTAGCTTTGCTAGGCACAACTCTAGCGCTAGCGATAATATTTTCTCTAACATTATCAACTCCCGTATGACTAGCAGCATCAATTTCAATAACATCCAAAGCGCGACCAACTGTAATCTCTTCACAACTAAAACATTTATTGCATGGATCCGCTATTTCAACTTTTCTTTCTTTACAATTAATCGCCTTAGCAAAAACTCTAGCAAGAGTAGTTTTACCAACAGCGCGCGGACCACAAAATAAATAAGCATGAGCGATTTTATCAGTTTTAATCTCCTGCTCTAAAATTAATTTTATATGATTTTGCCCAACAACTTCTAAAAAATTTTGCGGACGATATTTTCTATATAAAGTTGACATAAATTATAAAATTTTTAATTTTTAAATAATATTCAAATTTTTAATATCTACTGGGTCTGTCGCCGAATACCGTATTCGGCGACAGACCCCTACTATATTTTTAGTGAAATCAGTTTAATTAATATTATCCAATGGCTTAGCAGCTCTTGCCAAAACCACTGAATAATTTTTTCTTTTTAATCGTCATTATCTTTGAGTGGAACAATCCACTCTTAATAAAATAAATGCCATACTTTTTTCACAATTAGTCGGAGAACCAACACCAATGCGATTGATCCTAATAACATAAACCACCTTCTTTTAGTTTTTTGTCTTTTTTAAAAGAACTTTTTGTTTTTTTGTCACTTTTACCCTATCCCTTTTAAACTATTTTTGCAAGGAAAAAATAATATCTCTAAAAATCTATAAATCATCGTCATCTTCATCTTCGTCTTTTTTTACTTGTTTCATTCTATTTAAAATCTCTGCTTCAATAATATTTCTATCTTGACCAAATTTTAAACGACTTAACTCTTTAATTCGCTTAGCATTATTTTCATTTTTTACAAAATTTTCCATTGGCCAAATCGTTGACATAGAAAACGGTCGAGATCCAGTGTTGTCAATTAATAATTTTACATAAGCTGTATATTTTTCAATATTAATTAAATCATATTGATTGAAAACTGGAGCAAATTCTTTAGCCATAACCTCAGCATCTTCTGTTCCTATTTTAAACAAAATCCATGTGCCTACATTACCAAAAACAGCATCCTTAATTGAAGTATCTTGATTTTTTCCCAACTGCCCAAGATATTGATGAGCAATTATTAAATTTAACCCATATTTTCTAGCTTCTGACAAAATTGAACAAATTGAATCAGTAGTAAAATTTTGAAACTCATCAATATATAAATAAAAATCTTTTCGTTTTTCAGCTAACATATCGGCGCGACTTAAAGCAGCCATTAAAATCTTTCCGACAAGAATCATACCCAATAAATATGCATTCATTTCACCAATTAAACCTTTTGACAAGTCAACCAAAAGAATTTTTTTCTTATCCATAACATCACGTAAATTAAAAGAACTTTTCTGCTGAGCAATAATAGGCCTCATAGTATCGTTTGAAATAAAAGAAGTCAATTTTGAAGTAATATACGGAACAACATTCGCTAAAGCAGCATCACCACCAGCTTTTTCAGCCTCACCACGCCAAAAATCTACTACAGTAACATTATCACAACGTGATAATTTCATTCTACGAAAATTAGCATCAGCTAAAACCTTCGGAATTTCCATTAAAGTTGATCCTGATGCTGTATCACTCATTACCAAAAGCATAGCATTACGCATATACTGCTCAAAAATTGGTCCTCCAGTTGATTTTAAATCATATAATTTATCAAAAATTTTAATCATCTCATTAATAACAAAAGTTTTTTGCTCTGGGTAATCAGGATCAAATTCCAATAAATTAAGGGCTAGCGGTCTCTGTGTATCAGCTGGCGCAAATAAAATAACATCTTCGGCGCGCTCTTTGGGAATATAAGCCATAACATCACTAATTAAATCTCCATGTGGATCAATCACGCACACTCCTTCGCCATTAATAATATCTTGAATAGCCATAGAAGCTAAAAATTTAGATTTTCCAGTACCTGATTTACCAATAACATAGCTATGCCTGCGACGATCATCGCGTTTAATTTTAATATCATTAGTAACCCCACGATAAACATTTTTCCCCAGAATAATTCCTTCGTCAGGAATATTAGTCGGCGCCGCAGCATATTTAGCAGATAACCATAGAATATTCGGCGTCTCAGTTCCACTTAATGGAAAATGAAATAGACTGGTCATCTCTTCTGTATTTAAAAGAAAACTTTTTGATAATTTAAAACGACGATAAATAAAATCATTAACAACTGTTTGTTCAGTTGAAAAATGATGAGAAGCTTTTTGACTAGAAAAAACATTTCCATATTGATAATAATTATACTGACTATAAGCACTCATCATATTATTCGAATAAACAGTTGCACGCGCCTGATCTTTAGCGCAAACAATAATTCGCAAATTTACATCCAAACCAGCTTTAGAATTTTTTTCTTCTATTAATTTTAGAGTCTCCTGTTCCATAGCTGTCTGCTGATATTGATGTTTACCCAATGAGGCGTCCTTATCTTTTGATGGATTAAAAGATTTTACTAAATCTCCGAAAAATTCAAAAAAATTAAAAAAAGAATTAACGCTCAAGGCTTCTTCTAATCGCTTACCTTCTCCAACGCTTCTAACTACTTTATTGACTTTACGATGCCAACTCGGCCGAGAACTCCTAACAACATACTGCACAACCATACCCTCTTCTTTATCTAACTTTGACATAACGTTAATCAACGAATCAAGCGGATCAGCTTCCATCTTATCATAAGTTTTAATTGGAAAAATAAAATTTCTTTTTGTTCTAACACAACCTGCAACAATGCTACCATTTGAACTAAAAATATTATAATCTTTTACTTCTTCTAAAACAGCTTCAGGATAATAAGCTTGAATTTGTTGCTCTAAATAAAGTCCCATATTCCGTGGCGCAACAACATAAAAAGATATTAACTTTTGATTTGCCACTATTTCAAAAGAAAAATGATCATTCCGACCAAAAATCCACGCCCAATTACGATGCCAACGTTGAGCGCGTAAACCGCCAATAGCCTTAAACAATGTTTCACCTCTAGCGATTTCTTCTTTCACCTGCTGTAATTGATTACCACTTTTTCCATCTTTATCTTCAGGCTTTTCTTTAGGCAATCTAACTAAATAAATTATATGATCAAAATAACGAGAATTAGCTATTCGCGACGAGACTATTTTTTTTATCAAATAAATTACTGCAACAAAAAAAATTAACCAAAACAAAAAAATCATCCAGCTATTAATATCTACATTATAGCTAGTATCATTCAGAATTTGCGTATTTTGTTCAGATAAACCATAATCCATATATACATAAATTTTAAAAATTTAAATAATACTTTAGTTTTTAATATCCAAATCATTACTCTTTATCTTGATAATCTCATCGGCCTTAATTTTTGCTTCTTGTTCTAAAAAATGCTTATTAATACCGGGAATTAATAATAACCATTTTTTAATTAAATCAATAATATTTTTAATTTTAATCTTGGTTTTTTCTAATAATAAACTAATTTTAATAGCAGTTTGCTCGCCAACAATTTTAAATTCTCTTTTTTTATCATCTGGTAATTCGCTATAAATTTTTTCTAAGCCACTTTCTAAAACTTTTTCTACTTGTTTTTGGCACTGTCTTATCTTGCTTGTTGCACTAAAAGGCAAATCACCAAACGACGTAGAACTAACACTCTCTGCTAGCTCACTTGAACTAATTTCAGTTGATGCTTTTTCATCTTTCGTTTCTCTTTCTACTTCTTTCTCTTCTGTAGCGCCTTCTGCTCTTTTAGGCATTCTTTTATTTAATAGACTTTCTCCGTCAAGTAAACTCTCAATTTTTGTTACTATTTTTTTATTATCTGCCATAGAGTTAGCTTTTTAGCTTTTAAATTTATTTAGGGTCTGTCGCCGAATACCGTATTCGGTATAAAATTCCAAATTTTTGTAAATTTTGTTAAAAACTTTTTC
>JBBTVV010000029.1:0-1656 GCA_038063135.1 Patescibacteria group bacterium | reverse complement strand
ACAATCCCAAAAGATGCAGCTTCTGGATCAAATTATCAAATTGAATTTAGTGGAAGTAATAAAACTTATTACAGTGAACCATTTACAATTATAGCAGCAGAATCAATTTTAACTCCTGATTCATTAATTATTCCACCAAAAGATGTAAAAGTAATTGCGAAAGATGATTCTACTATTGAAATTAGTTATACTATTCCACCAACTCCATATGTTTATATTTATCGTTCAACTAATCCAGGAGAATTAGGTAGTTTAGTGGAACCAGTAGAAAAATCTCTTATTCCTCCCGTTCCTTACATTTCAGAAAAAGATGCGGGGAAGAGAGGTTATTGGATTGACAAAAATGTTCAAAAAGGAATTGTTTATTATTATACTTTGCGAGCAGTAACAGCAAATCAAAATGGTCAAAGATTTATTTCTACAAACGCAGATCAATATAAAGGAGAGATAGGCGCAGAAATTAGAGAATGTGAATCAGTTTGTAAAAATATTGGAACTCGATCAGAAGGTTGGTATGATTCATGTACAGGAAATTTGATTAAATGGGAAAATTGCAGCGGGACAGAAACTGAATTATGCGCAAAAGAAAATGAAAATTTGGGAGCGGTTGTTTATGGCAACAATAAACAATGTTGCGTTGGGTTAAGACCATATATTAATCAGAGAGCAATCGGAACAAGAGGAATATGCAAAAAAATTATTATTGATTCTCAAATAACTCAAATTGACGATAATGCTAAATCTTTATTTGGAGGTGAAATAAAAAAAATGCTTGCAGAGATAAAACAACTCAGAGACGCATTACGCGAGCAAGCAACTGAATTAAAATATTTAAAGATTTTTGCTCGTGAAATGAAAAATTTGAATTCAAATATGCAATCAGCGATTAAAACATTTATCGCGTATGGAGTTGACAATAATACTAAAAAACTTGGCGAAGGCGAACGCGCGGCTGTAATCAATTCGTATAAATCAGCTTTCGACAAATTACCAGAAACCGAAGCTGAATTAGCTGATGTGATTAAAATCGCAAATGGCAGATTTCCGTCTATAACCAATAATCAAGCTGAAAAAAGAGCTAAAGACCAATTTATTAAAATTTACAAAAGAGTGGCTGACATGAATAATCCTAACGACTCCGCCGCTATTAAAATAATGGCTTATGGGTTAAAACAGAAAGCCGAAAACAGAAATTTGAATAGCGAGAGAGCAGGCATTAATTTTTTCAAAAATATCTTTGGTCATATCCCAGCGTTAACAGATGATTGGAATATTATGCAAACCATCACCTATTCAGGCGCCAAGAGAATGCCAGATGCGGATAAAGATTTGCTTTCTGATGAATTTGAAAAAAAACTCGGCACTAATCCTAATAAAGTTGATACTGACAACGACGGTCATCCAGACGGAGAAGAAGTCAAAGATGGCTACAATCCGCTTGGCAAAGGAGAATTGAAATAATAATTATTTGATTAAAGTAGTTTAAAAAATAAAAAAGTAGGTTTTGAAATTATCTATAAAAACAAAAAACTCCATTTTGGAGTTTTTTGTTTAGTTGATTCCATAATATAATTAAGGAGTATTTGGCGGTATACTAATTGTGGGTCTGTCGCCGAATACTCTTTCGAGTAGAAAATTTCAAATTTTTAGGAAATT
>JBBTVV010000028.1:0-5733 GCA_038063135.1 Patescibacteria group bacterium | reverse complement strand
CCTAAAAATTTGAAATTTTCTACTCGAAAGAGTATTCGGCGACAGACCCATTAAAATAATTGGACAGAAAAAATAAAAATTGGTAAAATAAAATTATTAAGAAAATTAATTTTTAATTTTAAAAATATGGAGGAGGCTAGCCAGTTATCTAAAGCTACAGTTAAAAAAATTGTAGTTAAAAAATTAGGAAAGTCTAAAAAGTCAAAAGTCAAAAGCGAAAAGTCAAAAGTTAAAAGTCAAAAATTGGAAGTTAAAAGTGAAAAGGCAAAAGTAAAAAGCGAAAAGTTAAAAAGTAAGAGTAAAGTAATTCATGTTAGAAATTTTAATAAAATAGTTTCACCAGAAGCGGAGCAGTTTTTAGAGGAAGATTCTATTGAAGTTGTTGAAAAAATAAAGCCTAATGCTGTTATAAAACAAAGGAGCGCTATTTCTAGTGAAGTAAAAGATGAGCTAGAGGATATTTTTGATGATAAAATAATTTCTCATCCTATTGCATCTCATGGTAAATTATCGCATGCTACTAAAATTAATGATAGTAAAAAAAATAAGCCAATTAATATTTATAAAAAAATTGCTGTCAGTTTTATATTTTTAACAATATTATTAGTTGCAATAATTTTTTATTTTTTATTTGTTAATGTGTCAATCGTTTTAATTCCTAATCAAGAAGATGCCAGTAATAGTTTGACATTGGATGTTTATGATCAACAAAAAAATCCTGTTTTAAATAGTAGCGTAATTTTAGGGATGGTAAAACAGGTTGAAGTAAAAGAGTCTAAAACATATCAGGCAAGTAATAAAGAAGTTTTGGGACAAGAAGTTATTGGAAAAGTAACGATTGTTAATGATTATAATAAAGATCAGCCGTTGATGGCTACCACTAGATTACTTAGCTCTGATAATAAATTATTTAGAATAAAAAATACAGTTATTGCGCCTGCTGGTGGGCAAGTTGAAGCTGAAGTTTATGCAGATGAGCCTAGCAGAGAAATGGCTATTGGTCCTACTAAGTTTACTATTCCAGGATTGTGGGCAGGAATGCAAGATAAAATTTATGGTAAAAGCGCCGTGGCAATGGAGTATAAAGAAAAGGTTAAAACAACTATTCAGCAAAGTGATATTGATCAGGCCGTAAATGATTTAAAAATAGTTTTAATAGCTAAAACAAAAGAGCAGGTTAATAATGATTTTAAAGATTATGATCAGGTAATTTATGAAATAGATAACAATTCTATTGCTCAACAATTGGATAGTAAAGTTGGAGATGAAAAAAAAGAGTTTACTTTAAGCATAAAAGCTATGGTAACCGTGGTAGCTTTTGCTGATGAAAAAGTTTTTCAGTTAGCAAAACAAAAGTTAGCGTCTGACTTGCCTAATGATAAGGAATTGGCAAATTTTAGTAAAAAAAATATTGTTTATCATTTAAGTAGTTTTGATTTAAAGCAAGGCACTGCAATTACTAATATTTCTTTTACAGGTAAAATGGTTTTAAAGAAAAACGCAGAGATCATTGATAGAAAAAAATTGTTGGGCTTAACTAACGAACAATTAAATCAATATTTAGGTAGTATTCCAGAAATAGCAGGTTATGAAATAAAATTCTCTCCATCATTTATTAAAAAAGTACCTAATTTAGTTGATAGGATAAAAGTAGAAGTAAAAAGGTAGATTTGTTGAGTTGTGTATTTTAAGAATCAGGGGTCTGTTGTCGAATACCGTATTCGGCAACAGACCCATCAGGCTAGTTGCATTGCAAATAGTCTGATTTTGTTATAATATCAAATTAGATAAAATTTATAACAAAGTAAATTAGATAAAATTTATGTCAGAAGAAAAAAGTAGTAAATTAGAGATAATTCGTCATTCTTTGTCGCATATAATGGCAAAAGCGATTTTTAAATTATATCCTAAGGCAAAATTTGCTATTGGGCCAGCCGTTGATAATGGTTTTTATTATGATATAGATTATGGTGAAATGAAAATTAGTGAAAGTGATTTATTAAAAATAGAAGATGAGATGAAAAAAATTATTAAGGCTAATTTGTTGTTTGAAAAATTAGAGATGACAATTGATGAAGCTTTGGCGCGAGAGGAAAAAAATGGACAAATTTATAAACAAGAATTAATAGGCGAATTTAAAAAGCAAGGTGAAACAACAGTAAGTTATTATAAATTAGGAGAGTTTGAAGATTTGTGCCGTGGTCCTCATATTAAATCTAGCGGGCAAGTACAATTAAATAGTTTTAAATTGGAGAAATTAGCTGGCGCTTATTGGCGTGGCGATGAGAAAAATAAAATGTTGATTAGAATTTATGGATTGGCGTTTAATAATAAAACAGAACTTGATAATTATTTGAAGATGATAGAGGAGGCTGAAAAACGAGATCATAAAAAAATAGGTAAAGAATTAGATTTATTTTCTTTTCATTCTGAAGCTCCTGGGGCGTGTTTTTGGCACCCAAAAGGAATGATTATTTGGAATGAGTTAGAAGCGCTTGGAAAAAAATTACGAAAAAAATATAATTATGAAGAAATTCAAACTCCAATTTTAGCTAAACAAATTCTTTGGGAAATTTCTGGACATTGGGATCATTATCAAGATAGTATGTTTCATTTTGAAACGGAAAGTGAAACATATGTAATTAAACCAATGGATTGCCCATTTAATATAAAAATTTATCAAGAAAAACAAAGATCTTATAAAGAATTGCCTATTCGTTATACAGAAATTGGAAGAGTAATGCGTAATGAAAAATCAGGAGAGCTTAATGGACTTTTTAGAGTTCGTCATATTACGCAGGATGATTCTCATATTTTTCTTATTAAAAATCAAATAGAAAAGGAAATTGCAACACTTCTTAAAATGGCTAAAGAATATTTCTCTTATTTTAAAATTGAACCAAAATTTTATCTTTCTACTCGACCAGAAGATTCAATGGGGGAAATTAAAGATTGGGATGAAGCAGAAAAAGATTTAGAAAATGCGTTAAAAAATGAAAATATTAAATATGATATTAAAGAAAAAGATGGGGCATTTTATGGACCAAAAATTGATATTAATATTAAAGATTCTCTTGGGCGATCTTGGCAATTAGCAACAATTCAACTTGATTTTCAATTGCCACAAAGATTTAAAATAGAATACATAGATAATGATGGAAAAAAGAAAACGCCTGTTATGATTCACGCTGCTATTTTTGGAAGTATTGAAAGATTTACTGGAATTTTAATTGAACATTATGCAGGGGCTTTTCCTATTTGGTTGTCGCCTGTGCAAGTTAAAATAATTTCTGTTGGCGCAACTCATATTGAATTTTGTAAAAAACTAGCTATTGAATTTAAACAAAATGATATTAGAGTAGAAGTTGATGAATTAGATGAAACAGTTGGAAATAAAATAAGAAAAGCTGTTGCTGAAAAAGCTCCTTATATGTTGGTAATTGGAGACAGAGAAATTGGATCTGATAAATTGTCTGTGCGTGACAGGGGAGAGAAAACTACTAGAGAAGTTGGTAAAGAGGAATTTATAAGAGAAGTAAGAGATAAAATAAAAGAGAAAAAATAGTTTTAATTGTAATATTATATATCCAAATTTTCTACTTTTTTAGCGTGAGTTTGAATAAAATGTTTGCGAGGAGCTACATCTCCGCCCATTAATATTTCAAAAATTTCATTGGCAGCAACAGCGTCTTCAACATTAACTTGTTTCATAACACGAGTTGCAGGATTCATTGTTGTTTCCCAAAGTTGCGTAGGATTCATTTCTCCTAAACCTTTGTAGCGTTGAATCATAATGCGACTAGGAGCTTTTGTTTTTGTTTGCTTTGTTTCAGTTTTGTTTATTTCTTCTGTTGCTTCTTCATCTATTGAGTCTTCGAATGATGAGTTTTCTGTTATTTCCGATTCTTCTTCTTCGGTAGTTTCAATAATTTCTTCAGTTATTCCGCCCATTTCTTTGATGATATTTTCTTTTTCTTCGTCAGTATAGGCATATTTTATTGTTGTTCCTTTTTTTAATTGATAAAGAGGCGGTTGCGCAACGTAGAGGTTCCCGTTTAGAACCATTGGACCAAAATGTCTGAAAAATAATGTTAAAAGTAGAGTCCTGATATGAGCGCCATCAACATCAGCATCGGTCATAATAATAATACGGTGATATCGTAATTTTGATAAATCAAATTGATCATCAATATTGGTGCCTAAGGCGATTACTAAATTTTTAATTTCATTATTAGCTAACATCTTATCTAATCTTGCTCGTTCAACATTTAAAATTTTTCCGCGTAAAGGTAATATTGCTTGAAATCTGCGATTGCGACCTTGTTTGGCTGAGCCACCAGCAGAATCTCCCTCAACAATATAAAGCTCGCTTTCTTCAGGTTTGCGACTAGAGCAATCTGCTAACTTGCCAGGCAAAGTCATTCCTTCTAATGCGCCTTTTCTTAAAATAGAAGCTCTGGCAGTTCTAGCTGCGATTCTAGCTTGAGCAGATAAACAACATTTGCTAATAATAGCCTCAGCTTCTTTTGGATGTTCTTCTAAAAAAGTATTAAAGCTATCGCCGAAAATTTGTTCTACATAAGTTTTTATTTCAGCATTACCTAATTTGCCTTTAGTTTGTCCTTCAAATTGAGGATTAGTTAATTTAACGCTAATAATTGCCGTTAAACCTTCTCGAACATCTTCTCCTGTTAAATTTTCTTCTTTTTCTTTGAGTAGTTTTTGATTGCGAGCATAGTTATTTAATGTTCTGGTCAATGCCGTGCGAAAGCCAACCATATGCGTTCCGCCATCTGGATTTATAATATTATTAGCAAAAGCTAAAGTAGTTTCGTTAAAACCATCGTTATATTGTAAAGAGACTTCAATTTTTGTGTCATTAATTTCTTTTTCAACATAAAAAATAGTTTCATTTTTAACAGCGCTATTTTGGTTTAAAGATTTTACATAAGCCTTAATTCCGCCTTCAAAGTAAAAAGTATAATTTTTGGCGCGGTGCTCTGCTCTTTTGTCAGCTAATTTAATAATAATTCCTTTTGTTAAATAAGCTTGTTGTCGTAAACGGTCTAAAATTTTTCCCCAGTTATATTCTAATTCTTCAAAAATTTGTGGATCAGCTTTAAAGGTTATTGTTGTGCCTGTTTTTTTGGTATTACCGACTGGTTTGGCTCTGTCTTGTGGTTTCCCTCTTTGGTATTCTTGCATCCAAACTTTGCCTTCACGGTATATTTCTGCTTTTAAATATTCGCTTAAAGCATTAACAACTGAAACACCAACACCGTGTAAACCTCCAGAAACTTTGTATCCGCCACCTTCTCCAAATTTTCCGCCAGCATGTAATTTTGTTAAAACTGTTTCTAACGCAGAGACTTTTGTTGTTTTGTGAATGTCAACAGGAATACCGCGTCCATTATCTATTACTTCAACTAACCCATCTTTTAATAAGGTTGTGCTAATTTCTGTTGCAAACCCAGCCATAGCTTCATCAATGCCATTGTCAACGACTTCCCAAATTAAATGATGTAAGCCAGTAGCTGAAGTTGATCCAATATACATTCCAGGTCTTTTGCGTACAGGTTCTAATCCTTCAAGTATTACAATAGATTCAGCATTATAAGTTGAAGAAGATGATTTTTCAGAATTTCTTTTGTCAGTCATATATTTTTTGGTAATATTATGGGTCTGTTGCCGAATACTCTTTCGAGTAGAAAATTTCAAATTTTTAGGAAATTT
>JBBTVV010000027.1:0-7707 GCA_038063135.1 Patescibacteria group bacterium | reverse complement strand
AATTTCCTAAAAATTTGAAATTTTCTACTCGAAAGAGTATTCGGCGACAGACCCAGTATAGAATCTCTGCCAAAAGGAATATGGCTGACAATTACGAGGGACAACGGAACTGAAAATGCTAATCATCTGAATACTCTAATTAATTTTAATGTTCAATCGTATTATTGCGATCCGTATTGTTCTTGGCAAAAGGGTGGAGATGAAAATCTAAATAAACTAGTCAGACAATACTTGCCGAAAAAAGCAGATTTGTCTAAAGTAACAAATGACGATATTTATGCCATTCAGGAAAGGTTAAATAATCGTCCTAGAAAATCTTTAAATTATTTAACGCCAAATGAAGTTACTGCCAAATTTATCCAAAGTGGTGCAGTGAAACCTTGAATTTACATTTTAACTGAATTTACTGCGAGCCACGCCCGTAGGCGCGACGAGTAAATTTCTTTTTCCAAAACCGAAAATTTGCAAAGTTGCTTAATGTGGGGATGGAGAGACTTGAACTCTCATGCCTTGCGGCACATGCTCCTAAGGCATGCGTGTATACCAATTTCACCACATCCCCAATGCTCTAATTTTCATTTAATTCCCAATTTTTGTCAACAATTTTTATCAACTCACTATCGATAATATATGCAACTATCTTTGAGCCTTAGACTTGAGTATCCAAAGCACACTCACCCACTTCCTGATTAATCTAGGCTGTAGGTGTTTTTTTATAAACAATTTTCATAAACTTCCAATGTCTTTTTTGCGCAATCTTTCCAGCTATATTTTTTTATCTGCTCATATCCCAATTTTACTAATCTCTTGCGCAAACCACTATCATTAATTAATCGTTCAATCTGACAAAGCATATCAGATTGATCTTCTGGATTAAAATAATTACTAGCTTGTCCTAAAATTTCTGGTAAACTGGTTCTATTTGAACTAACTACTGGACAACCATTAGCCATTGCTTCTAGCGGTGGAAGACCAAAGCCTTCATAAAACGAAGGAAAAATATAAAACAAAGCCTGATTATATAAAATATTTAATTTATTATCTGGAACAAAATCTGGAAATATTATTTTTGAATCAATACTATTTTCTTGCCATAGATTAAGTTCTTTAGCATACTCTTTTAACCGTTTATAAAAATAATCTTTTCTGCCAACCAATACTAATTGCAAATTATCATATTTTTTAATTATGGTTTGAAAAGCTTTAATCAATCCTTCTAAATTTTTATGTGGATAACCATTGCCAACATAAAGCAGATATGGCTTAACTATTTTATTACTTAATAAAAAATCTTTCTTTTCTAAATCATTTTGATTTTGTTGTTTCTGAATTAATGTTTCTGCTACACCTTCATAAGTGACAACTACTTTTTCTGATAAAACTTTAAATTGGCTAATAATATCTTTTTTAGTAAAATCAGAAACAGCAATAATTTTTTGAGAATGCTTAATTGCTGATGAAATAATCAACTTGTATGCTAAATTTTTAATTTTATAAAATAACCAATTTAAAGTCGTCGCTCTTAAAGTTGGATATTTAATTAAAATTAAATCATGAATCGTTACCACAAATTTAACTGGACATGCTATTGGCACGTTAAAATGAGGAAAATGCATTAAATCTAAATGTTCACGCCAAATATAAAAAGGAAATAATAATTGTTCTTTAAAACCATACCAACCGATGTTAATCATAATTTTTTTAACTCTTTTGCTATCTACTATCTTAAAATCTGCAAAATTTTCTTTTCCTAAAAAAATAACATACTTATTAACTTGATCTATCTCAATTAAATTATCAATCACTTCTTGAACATAGCGACCCAAGCCTTTCCCAATAGGTCCATAAAAACGCGCATCTATACCAATTAGCATAAATTTAAAATTTATTTATTAACTCTTTCCAATTTATATAAAGTAAATTCCTCGCCAATTTTAGTAATTGGTTTTAACTTTATATTTGATTTTGACAATTTACTATTATTTAAATAATTAAGATCTTTTTCTTTAAAAGAAAAGCTATAATAATAGACAGGAAATACTCTAGTTAGCTTAGCATATAAATAATTCATATTAGGATCATCTAATAAACCAACAATAATCCGACGTTCAGGAAATAATAATTTATCATGATAACGCGCAATAATTATTGAATTCTTCTCTGTTAACTTTAAGATTTTCGTAAATTGCTCATAGCTAATAGCTTGTTTAATGGCAGTAGGAATTAAACCCTCTTCAGAGCCAACTAAAACAAAAACTAATGAAATAAAAATAATAAATAACACTATAGTTGATTTTGCAATAACAGAGAGAATCTTATTTTTAAACAAATCACAAAATTTATTAATTGCAATGCTAGTAAAAGGCAAAGCGCCTAAATAGATAAATAACCAATATCTTGTATAAGAATTTCCGATAGTAAGGCTAGTTTTATCTGGATTGTCAAAAAAACTCCAGCTGCCATAATATAATAACAAAATAATTGAAGCAATAAGATAAGAAAATAAATAAGCATAGTCTTTAATTTTCCAATATTTAATTTTGCAAACAAATATTAATAATCCTAAAACAGCTGGCCAAAACAACCACCAAAACATTTTAACAAAATAATTATCAAACATTTTAAAACTAAGATCTGATTTAAAACCAAAAAAGAAAATATTTTTTTTAAGCATCGACAAACTATTCTTAATCAAAAGATATTTTTCTGACATATTTGCTTGTTTGCACAAAGTGTCTTTAGCTAAGCTGCTGCTAGTTTTAGCCACCTCAATAATAGAGTTATTCATTTCAGGATAACCTCCCTGCCAATATGAGCCATAAAGAACTTTATTCCAATTTGCAACAGGTAAAAAAGCTAGGAAAAGAAAAGAAATAAAAATTAAAATTTTAGTTAAACTAATTCTATTAATATTAAATAACCATAAAATTATTAACATTGGTCCAAGCCAAATAAGCTCTGACGTACGAGTAATAATTGCCAAACCAAAAAAACCACCGCTCAAAGCAGCGAAACAAAGTCCTTTCCAATCAACTAATCTTTTAGATATCTTTTTAGATGACAAAAATGTCGCAAAATAAAAGCCTATTATTAATAACACTATAAAAAGAACATTATGAAACATACTACGAGCGCTATAATAAATATAAACAGGAAAAAAAGCTAAAAGCAATGAAGCGATAAAAGCATCACGACGACTAAAAATCCTAGCCATCAATAAATAAAAAAAGATTATTCCAATACCTCCAAATACTGGTGTTAAAAAAGGTATTATTTTTAAACTAGTAAATGAAGCGATTTTGCCATAAATCAAAATAATTCCTAAAAAACTAACTGGCTTAAGCCAGCCATTGTCAGAACGAAAACTTCGTGGAGCTACAATATCGCTAGCATAAAAACCTGCAGGCTCAAAAAATTGCAACTGATTTTGCTTACCATAGAGTTTAGTAAAAGTATAATTAGCTGTTTCATCTGGCGATGACCATTTTACAAAATTTTCTTTTTGAGTAAAATAATTAAAACTACTAGCGCCAATAAAAAAACAAATGGCCACAACAATTAATATTAAGCCACGCCAATTTATTTTTAAATAATTAAATAACTTTTTGAACATAAAAACTACTATAAAGGGTCTTCACATCGAACTACATTAAATATTAACTTTATAATTTTATATCCCATACGTTAATAAACTCACAATAGCAAAAGCAATCGCTAGATATAAAGCATAAGATGCAAATGGCAATAATGATGCCCAATCATTAACAATTGCTAGAAGCAAAATTACCACACCAACGACCTGAAGAAACATTTTAATTTTTCCCCAAATATTTGCCTGCACTAATTTACCGTCTTTTTTTTTAATTCTAATCCATGCTGTAATTATAAAAACTATTTCTATAACAACAATAACCACGGCAGTCCAAACATCAATATATCTCAAAACAATAACAAATACCATAGAACCAATCAATATTTTATCAGCTAATGGATCGTATATTTTTCCCCATTCAGTTATTTGATTGCGAGTTCTGGCCATTGAGCCGTCTAATGCATCAGTAAAAGCTATAAACAAAAAAGCTATTAACCCGATGTAATACTGTCCATAAACCATCAAAACAACAACCGCTGGCGTAGCTATTATTCTAAAAACAGTCAAATGGTTTGGCTTTATTATTTCAGGAATTAATTTTAAAATAGTCGCTGCTAAAAATTTGTCATGCCAAAAAATTTTGTCTGCTTTTTGAAATTCTCTTGAGTGATTTGATTGGCTGTAAGTTAGCATAAAATATGTTATATTAAATATAAATAATACATTTATGACAAAACATAGCATTAAACTAAACTACAACTCTATATTAACAACAATTTTGATATTTGTCTTGTGCTTAATTATTAGTGGCGCTTCTGTTTATTATTTTTATAACCTTAATAAATTAGGAGTAGAGTTAAGTATAGTTTTAGCAATATTTTTTTCTATTATCTTCGCCTTTATTAATAAAAAATTTGCAATAACAACAAGTCACAATTTATTATTACAATTATTACCAGTTAAAAAATTAAAATTTGTTGATTTTACATTAATTATAGGCTATTTATTATGTCTAATAATAAATTTCTATTTTCTTTATTCCAAGCAAACAACTGAATCAATAATATCTCCATGGCAAGCTATTTCTGGCTGGTTTTTCTTTGGATATGGTTTAACGGGGCTTATTTTATTAGTATTAATTTTTAGAGATTATAATACAAAAGCTGATAATTCAACAAATAAAAATTTCTTAATTTTTTTAATCAGCACTTTTTATTTTTTATCATTTTCCGTTGCTTGGCTTACTTATAAAATTGGCTATGGATTTGATCCTTTTATCCATAGAGCGACAATGGAATTAATAGATAAAACTGGTTCAGTAGATCCAAAACCACTATATTATCTTGGTCAATATAGCTTAATTGTAATTGCGCATAAACTTACAAGCATTCCAATTATCTGGCTAGATAAATTACTAGTCCCCTTTTTTACAGCGCTTTTTCTTCCAATGATTCTATATAAAGTACTTACTAAATGGTTTTTATCTAATCGCCTTATTCCATTATTATCTTTATCTCTTTTAATACTCCCCTATTCTTTTTTTATTGTTACAACTCCACAAAGTTTAGCTTATCTATTCTTACTACTAGCTATTTTATTAGGAATAACTTGCGCCAATATTGCTGATTTACTTTTAATATATCTATTAGCTCTAGCCACATTAACAATCCAACCACTAGCGGGTTTACCAACATTACTTTTTGCAATACTATTAACAATTTTTCATACTGATAACTCTAAAATTAAAAAATATAGCTTTTGGCTGATTAGCGTCATAACTGTTGTTATTTTACCTTTAGTTTTTTATTTTTTAGAAAAAACTCTAAACACTGGGCAAGGTGACAATTTAAAAAACTCTATTATTTGGCCTAAATTTATTTTACCGAACCAAGATAATTTTATTTTTAATTTTATTTATTTTTATGGATTTAATATTGGATTAATTTTGACTTGTTTAATTTTGGCTGGATTAATTTTAGCCTATCGCCATAAAAATAATTGTCGTATATTAAAAGTTTATTTTATTATGGCATCAGCCTTATTATTATCTTATTTTATAACTAAAAAAATCGCTTTTAGTTTTTTAATCAATTACGAAAGAAATGATTTCTCATCAAGAATATTATTAATTAGTATTTTTTTTCTACTACCTTTTATTTTAATTACGTTACACTATCTATTACATAAGCTACTTCAACAAAATTTTCACATAAAAATAATTTGGTCAATATTTTTAATTTTATTACTAACTACTTCTATCTATTTATCTTATCCACGTTTTGATCGTTTCTACAATTCACGCGGTTATGCTGTTTCAAACAACGACATTAAGGCTGTGCAATGGATAGAAAATAATAAAACAGATAAGTATATTGTATTAGCAAATCAACAAGTAAGCGTAGTGGCATTGCGCGAATTTGGCTTTAACCACTATTATAAAAATAATATATTTTATTATCCAATCCCAACAGGCGGACCGTTATATAAATATTATCTTGATATGGTCTATCAAACACCTTCTAAAGAAACTATGAAGCAAGCTATGGATTTAGCAGGAGTTAACCAAGGATTTTTTGTTCTTAACAAATATTGGAATCAATTTCCAAAAATCTTAGAAGAAGCAAAGTTATCAGCAAAAAGTTGGCAAAAGATTAATAATGGAGAAGTTTATGTTTTTGAATATTAGGATCTGTCGCCGAATACCGTATTCGGTGATAGACCCTAATAATCACAACAAATTCTTAATAATTCTTCTAAATATTTTTTTAAACTAAAATCTTTTATAATAACTAATTCTTTTTGGCTATTTTTTTTTAATTCTTCTTGATTATCCAATACCCACAACATTTTATTAATTAGCTCTTTTCTATTTCCAGGTTCAAAAAACATTTCAGGGTTATCTTTCATTAATTCTATTATGCCGCCAATTCTAGAAGCAATAACAGGCAATCCCACACTAAAAGCTTCGTAAATTACTGTTGGTGAATTTTCATAACAAAGAGAAGGCACAATTAAACAATCGGCTTGATTTAAATATTTAGCAATTTCTTCTCTTTTAATTTTTCCTAAAAATTTAAGAAACTCAGTTTTAAATTGTGAACTAAGTCTCTTAAATTTAGAACCGTCGCCAATAATCGTTAATCTGATATTTTTATTTTTTTTAGATAACTCATTAAAAGAATTAATCAAAAAAATAATTCCTTTATGATCTTCTATTTGACCAACATAAAGAAATTGAAAAAAACCTAACCCACTTAATCCCAATTTAAAAGGGATTCTCCTCGGCTCAAGACTGCTCAGAATTGGAGCAGGATTAGCTAAAACTATTTTTTTTGAATTTGAAAAAAACTTTTTATTTTGATAATAATCTAATAACCACTTTGATGGACTAATAACAGTATCAGGAGAACCGAACAATCTACAACAAATTGTCTGATATATTTTAGCGAAAAATTTCTGATTTTGTTGTTCTTGTCCATAAATCATTAAGCCTGAAGGATGAATTAATTGAATATCATGAAGATAATGAACATGTTTAATTTTTAATTTTTTAATAACTCTAGGCAATAAATAACTTAGACCTTTTAAATTATGAGTTATAACAATATCAGGATTCTCTTTTATTAAAATATTTTTTACTTTATTGTAAATAAAAAAATTAAATAAATCAAAAAAATGCCAAAACAATCTAAAAAATTTAGGCATTTTACTTAAATTATAATAATTACTAGGCAAATAATAATTTTTTATATTTATTTTATTTTCAACAATTGGCAAATTTTTAACAAAAAAAGGCCTAGTAGAAATTACCACAACCTCAATATTTTTATTAAGCAATCCTTGACTAATTAATTCAACAATAACTTCCGCTCCACCGCGAGCATAAGGTTTGTACAAATTATTAATTAAACAAATTTTCATATTTTTTATGGGTCTATCGCCGAATACAGTATTTGGCGATAGACCCATAAAAATAAAAACCAAAATCTGCTGCGGGACTTGGATTCGAACCAAGATACTCGCCTCCAGAGGGCGATGTCTTACCATTGGACGATCCCGCAAAGGGTCTGTCGCCGAATACTCTTTCGAGTAGAAAATTTCAAATTTTTAGGAAA
>JBBTVV010000026.1:0-1950 GCA_038063135.1 Patescibacteria group bacterium | reverse complement strand
TACCGAATACGGTATTCGGCGACAGACCCTTAAACAAACGGTAAATTTTCTGGTAACGAATCATCGAAATCAACAATTGTATTATCAAAATTTTCAGTACTGCTTTTATCTCTAAAAATATCATCTGAAGCAACAATCTCTTTGCTAAAAGGCAAGCTAGCAGGCGGTTCAACTTTTTTACCAGACACTTTCTGAATTAATGGCGCATTAGCAACTATTTCTATTGGAAAATGCCAAAGAGTCGCCAGCTCTTCTATACTTAAAACCATTGGAGTTCTTCCTGCAGTATCTTCCCGTTCTTTATAATTCTTCATAACCTTTCTTTTTCTTTTATTAAGTCGCTCATCATAAAAAATAGGATAATTTATTTTAGTAGCAGTACCTTTAGCTCCTGTATCAGGCTTTAAAGAGTTTAAATCACTTACTTGAAACTGTTTCATAAATCCACCAAATCCGTTAGCGGCTTTATTTTTATTCATAACTTCCTTTTCAGCTAAATAAATAAACCTAATTTTAACTTCATAACAAAGTTTGCCAACTTTTTCCTGAATCGCTTCAACTTGTTTTTTTTGTGAAGGTTTTAAATTCATCATTTTAAAAGGCTCTTCTTTTTCTTCTTTTTTCGTTTCCTCTATATCCCCCCATATACTATAAACAAGTTCACTAAGATCGCCAAGTAATTTAATAAAAGCGCTTCCAGCTTTATCAACAATATTCTCCTTGGATTTAATCTTCTCGCCAACAATCTTTTTAATTCTGTCTTCACTAGTAACTGAAAGTTTAGACCAATAATCAGGATGTATCGGAATTAAAATTATTTGATACCAAATTTGTTCGCCTTTTTTTAAACTACTCATTAAATCCATCAAGGCTGCCATAGTGTCTTTATATTTAACCTCAGGTTCTCCAAAAGTATCTTCAAACTCTATATAAGTTTTAATTGGTAAAGCATTATCTTTTGTTAAAATAAATTCAGACCCCCAAATGTCATAATGATCATCAGGAAACTTAGAAGGGCCAATGCCAACATAATCATCAACTTCCGTTATTTCAGCATCAGGATATTGAGAATATACACTTGTTTCAACTACACCTTTCCATTTTTCAGGAGCTCTAATTAAATATTGGATATAACCATCAATACTAACTATTTCCAAACTCATACTTAATTGAAATTGACCTTCCCACCATTCCTCATGATAATTAAAAGTTCCATGCTCACAAGCTAAATAAGCAAGCATATTTTCTACAGCCTTTGGTGTTTGCGCATTACCACGCGGTATATCTATCGCTAATAATACTTGTTTATGAGTCAAAAACCATTTAGTGCGAACATATTTCAACCAAACTTGCCCAGCTCCCCAAATAAGAGTAATCGCGATAGGCATCCAACCAACCATTAAAAGCAACTTTAACATCAGCACATCTGCTGGCAAAGAAAAAAAATCTACCAATGGTTGCAAATTAATCACAATATCAGGACCATACATAAAAATACACTTAGCTGGGTCTATCGCCAAATACCATATTTGATATAAAATTTTAAATTTTATATCAAAAGAGTATTCAACGACAAATCCTATTTATTAACTAAATATACTTTACCATATTTTTTTTATCTTTCAAAATTAAGTCTATCACCGAATGCTCTTTTGAAATTTTCTACTGAATGAGTCTGTCGCCGAATACAGTATTCGGCGACAGACCCCTTAACACTTTATTCTCAAAATTTGACAAAATCTTAAAAACTAAGCTAATATATAAATGAAAAAGAAAAAAATTTCTTAATAAATAGTAAATCATTTATTAAGAATTTATATATTTTTGATATATTTTATACTTTAAAATCTCTTTAAATAAATATTAAGTTATTTATTATAGAGTTTAGTATATCTCGTACTTTACAAAATCAAGAAAAAGACAGGAGGAAAAAAAAATGTTTAACTTTAA
>JBBTVV010000025.1:0-3185 GCA_038063135.1 Patescibacteria group bacterium | reverse complement strand
TTTCCTAAAAATTTGAAATTTTCTACTCAAAAGAGTATTCGGCGACAGACCCATTTAACGACAAACCCTATATAAAATTCACGCCAATCGTCCATGCTACCATTGTAAAAATTACGATAACAGAAATAATTACCCAAATTATTTTTCGTACTACATTTTTTTTCATATTTTTGAATTTATAATTTATAATTGTTTCATTATCTTCTTAAAATTTTAATAAAAGTATCAGGAGGAATTTCTACGCTTCCCTTACCTGAAGCCATCATTTTTTTCTTCCCTTTTTTTTGCTTTTCCAAAAGCTTGCGTTTGCGAGAAACATCGCCTCCATAAAGTTTAGCAATAACATCTTTACTAAAAGCTGAAATTCTTTCAGCGGCTACAATTTTCCCACCGATAATTGCTTGTAATTTTATAACAAACATCTGCTTAGGCAAAGTTTCTTTCAAGACATTAACAATTTCTTTACCGCGTTTAAATGCTTCATCTTTATAAATAATTGTTGATAACGCCTCTATTTGATCTTCTGCGACTAAAATATCCATTTTAACAACATCGGCTGTGCGATAATTTAAAAATTCATAATTAATTGAGGCATACCCCGAGCTTACACTTTTTATTTTATCATAAAAATCTGTCAAAATAGCAACCATAGGAACTTCATAATGAAGAATGGTTCGAGATTCATCTAAATATTCAGTGTTTTTATAAATTCCTCTTTTTTCTTGAAGCAATTTCATAATTGAACCAATATAATCTTTTGGCGTAATAACATCTAAACTAACCCAAGGCTCTTCAATTTTTTCTATTTCTGATGGATCAGGAAATTTTTGCGGACTGCGGATAATCTCTTCTGTTCCTTTTCTAAAATAAATTTTATAAGCAACACTAGGAGTAGTAACAATCAAATCTAAATTATATTCTCTACTTAATCTTTCTTGAAAAATTTCTAAATGAAGTAATCCTAAAAATCCGCATCTAAATCCAACTCCCAAGGCTTCAGAATGCTCTGGTTCATAAATTAATGCTGCATCATTTAATTTTAATTTAGCAATTGCCTCACGTAATTCATTAAATTCATTGCCTTCTTGGGGAAAAATACCAGCAAAAACCATTGGCTTAACTTCATTATAGCCCCTGAGCGGTTGAATCTCATGAGTTGAAGATGAAGTTAAAATAATTGTATCACCAACTCTACATTCACTTACATCTTTGAAGCCAGTAACAATATATCCAATTTCTCCTAGCATTAATTTACTAGTAGATTTATATTCTGGTTTAAAAATTCCAACATCCAATGCCTCACTTTTAGCTCCAGTAGCCATTAAAGTAATTTTATCATGTTGTTCAATTTGTCCATCAAAAATTCTTACATAAGCGACTACACCTCTATATTCATCATAATTAGAATCAAAAATTAATGCTCGCAAAGATGTGTTAATAGCTGTCTCAGATAAATTATTTATTTCTTCTTTTGCGATTTTAGGTGCTGGCACTTTTTCAATTACTCTTGTTAAAATATCTGCTACACCTTGTCCTGTTTTTCCTGATGAGCAAATTATATCTTCCATTTGACAACCAAGAAGACTAACTATTTCTTTTTTTGTTTTTTCTATATCAGCTGCTGGTAAATCAATTTTATTAACAACTGGCACAATTACCAAATTTTGTTCTAATGCTAAATATAAATTAGCTAGTGTTTGAGCTTGAATTCCTTGACTAGCATCAATTAAAAGAACAGCTCCCTCAACAGCAGCTAAACTTCGAGAAACTTCATAAGTAAAATCAACATGACCAGGAGTGTCAATTAAATTCAAAATATAACCTTGATACTCCATTGTAACAGGTTGCAATTTAATAGTAATCCCCCGCTCTCTTTCCAAATCCATTCTATCCAAAAACTGTTCTTTCATTTTTCTTTTTTCAATAGTTCCAGTAATTTCCAACATTCTATCAGCTAAAGTTGATTTACCATGATCAATATGCGCAATAATGCAAAAATTTCTAATTTTATTTTCCATAAAAAAATGTAAGACTTTATTCCTATGCTTATAATTACATTACTAATCTTTCTTGATTTGGTCAAATAAAATTTTTAGGAAATTTTATTAAAAAGTTTTGAGGGAATATGGTTATATTAGTGAAAAAGTTTTTGACAAAAGTTCGTCTTCTAATTTTTTTTAAATTGACATCCATATTATAAGGCGTATAATAAAAATATAATTTAAGTATACGCGATATTCGTTTAATATACAAAATTGTGTATAATATACGAAAACATTTCGCATATAAACGAGTTATACGTCATAATAAAAAGCCTTTTTATTTATTTTTAAATATTTTGGCAATTTATTTTAGGTCGATGGAGTATAATCGGGTTAATATATTTAACAAACTTTAATAATTTTAACGTAAAAAACATATGAACGAAAAAAATATGGACAAGGCATTCGAAGAAAAACCAACTCATGATCAAACTATAGCCGACACTAATATTCCGAGGGGGGGCAAGCCGGGTAAAGGTGAAAAAACTATTGATTTATTTTATGAAGATGGTGATAATGCGTTTGGTAGCCTTGAAACACCAATATACAATGATTCAGAAATTGGCAATAAAGAGTTTAATGAATGGATCAACCAAGAATTATCCCCTCTAACGGCAGAAGAAGTCGAAAAAATCGAGGACGAGTTTAAAGTTTATAAACCATTGGCTACTGTAATTGCTTATGCAAAAAATAAACCCGGTGTATGGTTTGAAACAAGCAACTGGGTACATTTCACTAACAGTAAAGAAAATGTAGACGAACATTATAATTGGGATCATCTTGCAGATCATGGATTGGAAATCGGTGAAAAAAACGGTTATCTGTGTGTTCGCTGGCCAAAAAAAAATAAATTGCCAAAAATACATTAAGGACGGCTTTTTATTACATCGTATAACAACGCATATCTGGCTACGGAAATTGTGCATTTATATAAACATTAAGGTGGCGCAATTTCCTCCGCCCAAATCCCGCACTAATTTTTGTGGGATTTGGCTGGAGTTTTTAATAATCACACGCGTATTCTGTTATCCAAAAAATAACTTTTACCAACGAAAATTAGTGCGGGACTTCAGATATGCGTAACGTTATGGCGAAATTGTGCTAATTTTTTATCAAATTTATGAATGATGTTTTTTTAATTTT
>JBBTVV010000024.1:0-3739 GCA_038063135.1 Patescibacteria group bacterium | reverse complement strand
TTCTTAATATTTTTATGTTTTCGAATACGCTCCAGAGCTTTTGCTTCAATTTGTCTAATACGTTCGCGAGTAACTTCAAACTCACATCCAACTTCCTCTAATGTATGAGCGACTCCATCAATTAAACCAAAACGCATTTCTAATATTTTTTGTTCTCTAGGAGTTAAACTTATAATTATTTCCTGAACATAATCCTTTAACAGCTGTAAAGCAGCGGAACGATCAGGCGTAACATTTTTTACATCTTCAATAAAATCTTCCAAAGTTGAATCATCTTCATTTTCTCCAACAGTAGTTTCTAAAGAAATAGTGTCTTGAGATATTTTAATAACATGCCTTACCTTATCAATGTCTTCGCCCATTTCAGAGGCAATCTCCTCAGGCAAAGGCTCGCGGCCAAGATCTTGAATTAATTGACGTTGCACCTGCTGAAATTTATTAATTGTTTCTACCATGTGAACAGGAATACGAATAGTACGTGATTGATCAGCTAACGCGCGAGTAATCGCTTGTCTAATCCACCAAGTAGCATAAGTAGAAAATTTATAACCTTTTCGATATTCAAATTTTTCAACAGCGCGAAACAAGCCAATATTTCCTTCTTGAATCAAATCTAATAAACTCATTCCTTTAGAACCTGTAAATTTTTTAGCAATAGAAACAACCAAGCGCAAATTAGCTTCAATTATTTTTCGCTCAGCCTCTTTGTCTCCTTTTTCTTTTCGCTTAGCCAATTCAACTTCCTCTTCTCTTAAAAGAAGTGGCGCCTTGCCAATTTCCCGCAAATACATCTGAATAGAATCTGAACTTAACTCAGAAATATCAAACTTTTTCTTTTCACTTGCGCTATGTACCAAACTTTTTTTATCAGACTTCATTTCACTAACTAAGTCCAAAAAATTACCAGTATCCTCAACTATTTGAACACCATTTTTTTGAAGATCTTCTAACGTTAATTCATAATCATAAATATACTCTTCAATTTCAGGAAAAGCTTGAAGTAATTCTGTTTCTGTAATAAAATTTCGCGAACGACCTTTTTCAATTAAATTTTTAATCTGTTCAATAGTTGGCTTAACAATTTCTCTTGGCTCTTTAATAAAAACTGGTTTAAGTGATACAATAACCTTTTTTTTATTAAAAAATTTTACTTTTTTTTGTTGCGCTTTTTTTTCTTTAAATTTAAATTCTTTAATCTTTATCTTTACTTTTGGCTGCAAAATTTTAACAGGCTTTTTAACCTGCTCCGAAACAACTCCTCGTTGTGCCACTTTTTTAACAACTATTTTTTTAACATGCTTCACTTTGCTTGCCTTAACAGCAACAACTTTTTTAATAACTTTTTGAATCTTAACTTTTTTAATCATACTATTAAAAACTACTAAATAATTATTTCGAGTTATGTATTATGTATTAGATTTCACTTAATCCCTCAATTTCTTCAGTTAATAACTGAAACTCCTCCATTAGACTTTTTAACTCCCCTTCTCTGTTGCTAAAATTTTCACCAGTTTTTTCTACTTGAGAAATTAATTTAGTTATTTCTTTAAGACGATTAGACAAATAACTTTTTTTTAACACATTAATAATATTAATAATTTCTGCTTTAATCTGCTCTACGCCATACTCATAAAAATCTTTATCAGCTAAAATAACCAATTTATTAAGCCTACTAACACATTCAACTAACTGCGCTTGATTAGATTCTTCACACTGTTTAATCATCCAGTCACTAAAATCTCGACAGTCTATTTCATCTGCAAGAGTTTCTGTCTGTTCAGTTTGTAATTCAATAATTTTATTATAATAAATTATTAGATTTTTGTAAATAGTTTGATTTATTTCGCCAACAATTTCATCAGGCCTAACCCGATTAACAACATATTCAATCTGCGAAGAATGTTTAATAATTAAAGCTAAAAGCAGTTCTGACAACATTTCCTCACGATTTTGCTTAACAAATTTACTATCAGCTATTGACCGATTATTAACAATGGCTGGAACTATATTCTTTATTTTTTTTTCTAACTCAATAAAATTTTCTTTTAAAACTGCTTCTGTAATATTAGTAATTTGGCTTAACTGTTTTATCCAATAGTCCTGCTCTATTTTACTGCCTAATTTAGCAATAACGGGAAATAAAATTTTTATAGCATGACTCTTGTCATTATATTGGCTAGAATCAAATTTAACAAAAGTTTTATCAAAATAATATTGCATCATCGGTTTTGCAGCAGCAATAACATTCGGCCACTCATCAGCATTGTTTTTAATAAATTCGTCAGGATCTTTACCAAGAGGAATTTTTATAACTTTAATATTCATTTCAGCTTGCATAGCCTGAGCAATTCCACGCTCAGCAGCTAAATCACCCGCTTTATCCATATCAAAAGCTAAAAACAAATTAGATGAATAACGTTTAATTATTGCCACTTGATCAGCAGTTAATGCTGTACCTGAAGAAGCTATTACATTTGCAAAACCTGCCTGATGCGCTGTAATTGCATCCATTTGCCCTTCAACTAATACTGCCGCATCTTCTTTTTTAATATCCATCTTAGCTTTATCTAAACCAAACAAAATTTTTGACTTATCGTAAATCATTGTCTGTGGAGTATTAACATATTTCCCCAATTTTTCAGTAGCTTCTTTACTCGGCATAACACGAGCAGAAAAACCAACAACATTACCATTAACATTAGATAGAGGAAACATAATTCTACCACGAAAACGATCAATAAAACCAGCTGAACGTTCTTTTTTAATACTTAATCCTGCTAAAAATATTTCATTCTCATTAAAGCCTCTTTCTTTTAAAAAATTAACTAAATTTTCCCAACCATCTGGAGAATAACCAATCGACCAATTATTAATTGTGTCTTCAGTTAAGCCTCGATCTTTTAAATACTGTCTAGCCGACTCTGCTATGCTACTATCTAATAAAACTTTATGAAAATACTTGCTAGCCAATTCAGATACGTCCAACAATCTATTTCTCTGCGAAGTTATCACTGGATCAGCTTTTTTCAAAATTACTCCTGCCTTACTAGCCAACATCCGCAAAGCTTCAACAAAACTAATTCCTTCCATTTCCATTACAAAAGAAAAAACATCACCGCCTTTTTGACACCCAAAACAATGCCAAATCTGCTTTTCAGGACTTACTGTAAAAGATGGAGATTTTTCATGATGAAACGGACAACACGCCCGAAAATTAATTCCGACTGCTTTAAGTTGAATATATTCACGAATAACCTCAACAATATCTAATTTACTTTTAATTTCATCTGAAGAATTCATTGGTAATTTTTAATTTTTAAATAATACTCTAACTATTAATTTTTGGCCGAGAATTATTAATCGCAAAACTTTTTATTCTTTCTATTTCCCTTTCAACTACTTCTCCATCATAATCAGCATTATGCGCTGTCATACCTTCATATCTTGGCTGTTTTTGATCAAGATGTAAATTTAAAATTACTTGCTCGCCACGATCTTCTAAATACAAATGAAAACGAGGATAAAAACCACCCCCCAAACGATGCACCATACTCTCTTGCCCAGTTCTACGATCTCTAATACGAACATAACCAGCACAACGTAATAATTGCTCTGAATTCATCGTCAAATGACTTTTATTTAAAAATAACTTCATAGACTATTAGGGTCTGTCGCCGAATACTCTTTTGGTTCAATTTTTACCATATATTTATGCTTAATAATTAGTTATTTATATTCT
>JBBTVV010000023.1:0-1245 GCA_038063135.1 Patescibacteria group bacterium | reverse complement strand
AAATTTCCTAAAAATTTGAAATTTTCTACTCGAAAGAGTATTTGGCGACAGACCCATTTCCTAAAAAGCTATAAGCTAATACTTATGTTAGTTGAAATTAATAATCAGACTAAAAAAAAAATAAATTTAACGTTAATTAAAAAAACAACTGAATTATTTTTGCAATCTTATAATTTAAATAAAAAAGAAGTTTCTCTGGCTTTTGTAAATGATTTAGCTAGTAAAAAATTAAATAAAACTTATCGAGGTATAGATAAACCTACTGATGTTTTATCTTTTTCTATGCAAGATGTTGATAATAAAAATTTTTTAGGTGAAATAATTATTAATTACGAACAAATTAAAAGACAGGCAAGACAAGCTAAAAAGACCATCCAGCAAGAGCTAGTTTTTATTTTAGTTCATGGATTATTGCATTTAATTGGTTATGATGACGCAACAGAAAAAGGAGCGAATGAGATGGAAAAGTTAGCTAAACAAATTTGTCGTTGAATACGGTATTCGGCGACAGACCCAATATATTTAAAATATGAAATTTGCTCGAACAAAAAAACTTTTATTTGCTAATAATAATGGTGGAGTCGGTAAGACTACATTGGCTTTTAATACTGCTGTTAAATTTTCAGAGATGGGGTACAAAACTGTTTTGGTTGATTTGGATCCGCAGTGTAATTTATCTAGATTAGCATTGGGTTTGTTTGAAAAAACATTATTTTCTGATAGTCAAAAAACAATTTATACTGTTCTTGAAGGAATTATTAAGGGAGGGTCTGATATTGATAGAAGCGTAAATTTTGAAAAAATAGGCAATAACAATAATTTATTTATTTTATTAGGTAGTCTAAAGTTATCTCAATATGAAAATTCATTAATTTCATCTTACGGAGAGGCTGCTCAAGGAGTTGAACGTGGTTTTTTTATTACAAGCGCGATTGATAGATTCTTAACAGAAAAAGGATTAAAAGAAGAAATTGATATTTTTGTTATTGATACATCGCCAAATCTTAATTTATTAAATAGAGTGATATTTTTAGGATCTGATTATTTTATTACGCCTTTAATGCTTGATGCTTTTTCTGTCCAAGGCATTGAAAATTTGGGAGATACTTTTGAGGAATGGAAGGATAATTGGAAAAAAACCGCGAGAGTTTTAGCAAAGGATAAAGGAATTGCACACAATAAGGTTTTAGATGGCGAAGGGTTGTTTATAGGTTATGTAATAAATTCATATAATCAATATTCAAA
>JBBTVV010000022.1:0-8684 GCA_038063135.1 Patescibacteria group bacterium | reverse complement strand
TACAAAAATTTGGAATTTTATACCGAATACGGTATTCGGCGACAGACCCTTTAGGTTAAATTTTCTAAAAGATTCTTCGAATTTTTCTAATCATCTTATAAACATTATACCAGACTGAATTAAAAATCATATCAAAGGTTCCTAAAAAATTTAATCCAAAGCCTCCAAAACCTTTTTTAAATCTTGTAACTCCTGGCCATTTTTTTTCATCTATTCCATTAAAATCATAATAATTATAACCTTGGCTTTTAGCTAATTTAATACATTGCCAATGCAAAAAAAATGGCGCCATAACATTACGATCAAAATTTGCTGAAGCTCCATGCAAATAAGTTACTGTATCGCCAAAAAAAGAAAAAATTCCTGTTGCAATAAATTTTTCTTTGTATTTAATAAAAAATAATTTTACGCCATCTGTCTCAATCATCTGACGATAATAATTTTTATCGTGTAAACGAAAATTATCTCTCTCACTCGTCTGGCTAGCAAGCCTCCAAAAATCTTCAAAACGATTAATGTCAGCAATAATAAATTCAACTCCTTTTTTCTCAGCAAGTCTAATATTATATCTAGTTTTCTGATGCATTTCTTTTAATAAACTTTCCTCTGTTTTTTTTAAATTTAAAACTAAAGTTTTGCTAGGTTCAATATCTATAGTTTTTTGAATTTTAAATTTTAAATTTTGAATTTTAAATTGTGGCTCAAAGCGCAAAAAAATAGCGCGCTCATCTTTAGCAATCTTTTTTATTTCATTAAATAAAAATTCCATAACACTTTTAACTTTTAACTTTTCACTTTTAACTATCACCGGGCCTCGCGGACAAAAAAAATAATTTTTTCCCATTACCAATGTTTTTTTTATCAAAGTCGCCATAGCAAAAAGTTCTCCTGCTTCTGATTCAACTCCTAATCTAATTATTTTTTTTCCTGTTTTTTCTTGAAATTTTCCCCACTCCCAAGAAAGCAAAAACTGGCTCATTTCTTGTGAGCCAATAAAATTATTAAGCTGTTGTTTATTTATTAAAGTAATAATGCGCATAATTTATAATTCGTAATTGATAATTGATAATTGATAATTGATAATTGATAATTGATAATTGATTTATCTTCCTAAATTCCTTAACGCCTGTCTAATTCGTTCTCCACTTTCTTTAATCTTTGGATCAATGGCCTGCAGCGCTTGTCTTGCTTGAATAATAGAATATCCTAGCGCTAATAAAGCGTCAATCTCGTCACCGCTTGAGCTAGAAATGCTTCCTGTTTTTTCTTCAACAAAATTTGTTTTTCTTATTTTTTCTCTTAATTCTAATACAACTCGTTCAGCGATTTTTCGACCAATGCCAGATACTTTTGTTAATAAAGTTGAATCACCAGCAACAATTGATTCTTTAATATCATTAATTCCAGCAATAGATAAGACTCCTAAAGCAGATTTAGGTCCAATTCCTGAAATAGAAATCAATAATTCAAAAAATTCCAATTCATCCAACGATCTAAGTCCATACAAATCCAAAGCATCTTCTCTAATATATTGATGCGTATATAAATCAATAGTCTGATTAATATCTAAATCAGCAAAAAAAGTTTGACTAATAAAAACCTTATAGCCAACATTATTAGTTTCCAAAATAATATAACCATTGCTCTTATTTTTTATTTTTCCACTTAAAAAAGCTATCATAATTATTTTATTAATAATTTTTTTGTTCTTTCTTTTGCAAACTTTTAAAATTTTTTTTACTAATGGGTCTGTCGCTAAATACCGTATTCGGTATAAAATTCCAAATTTTTGTAAATTTTGTTAAAAACTTTTTCGCTAATATAACCATATTCCCTCAAAACTTTTTAAAAAAATTTCCTAAAAATTTGAAATTTTCTACTCGAAAAAGTATTCGGCGACAGACCCCTGTCTATAAATTTACTATTTTTAATACAAAAAAGCAAATCAAAAAAACGTCAATTAAGACGTTTTTTTGTAAAATTTTCTATCCAAGAATGATTGATTATAATTTTAAAAATTAAAAATTAAAATTAATAAATTATTTTTTTATAACCCCGCTCAACATTCTTACAATTTTCGCTGTGCCTCCATTTTTAATTAACTCAATAAACAATCCTGTCCAAGCAGATATTTGAAAAACCGTTAACATTGATCCACAAATAATAATTAACAATAAAGCTGTTAAAAAAGCCGAAATAATGGTTATCCAAACGCCTAAAACTGAAGAGAAAAAAGAAAAAATAATGCCCAATGACAAAAAAGGTATTACCAAGATTAATATTATAAAAAGTATTAATAATGCAACAATAAAATTAATAAAAAATAAAATTAAAGCCATTTCAAGACTTACAATCCAATTATCTTTAAATAACTTCCAGCCAAGTTTAATCGCGTCAAATAAATTATTTTTATTAATTACAGTAAAAGCTATCGCGTATTTTATTATTAAAGACAAACTAATGGCTACAGGAATAAAAACAATAAATAAAATTACATAAAACAAGCTAGCAACTATAATATTAATTTGACCAAAAAGAAATGGCAAACTAATAACAACTAATATCAAAAGTATCGCCACATTAGCAATAATATTTAAAGCAAAAATTTGCCAAAAATTCTTAATGCCACTGTCCATGCCTTTTTGAAAATTATGTTCTTTTTGTTTAATAACGCTAGCAGCGCTATTAACTATGGCTGACTGAGAAACCACAGATAACCAAACTAAAAAACAAATTAAAAATCCTATCACCAAAAAAACAGCTATTATTTTAGAAAATAACAAAAAATCTTGGCTCATTATTCCAAAAATATTATCAAAAGCATGCTTACTAAAAATTCCTGTTTGAACTATTTTATCAACAGCAGGTAAAATACTCTGATTATCACCTGATAAACTATACGACAATATTTTATATTCACCAGCGTTGCCCAAAAAAACCGCAAAAATTCCAAAAAACCATAGATATTTATTACGCCAAGTCGTTTGCCAAGATTGTTTTAAAATATTTCTGTATAATGACATCATTTTTTTCCTTTCTATCCCGAGTACTCGGGGTTAATAATTAAATTATTTTAATTATAACACATTAAATAAAAACTAAACAATTTAAGATTGTCTAACGCCAACAATTTCTTCAAATTCTTCTTTTTCTAATGTTTCTTTTTCTAATAAAATTGCAACAACTTTTTCTAGTTCTTCTTTTTTTGCTTTAATAATTCCTCTAGCTTGATGAGCGGCCTTATCAATAAAAGAAGAAATTTCTGCATCTATTTGCTCAGCTATTTTTTCACTATAATTTCTTTGCTCACGAGCATCGCTTCCTAAAAAGATCATTTCTTCTTTTTCTCCAAAAGTCCTCAAACCAAGTGTTTCGCTCATACCAAAATCAGTAATTAGTTTACGCGCTAAATTTGTCGCGCGACGCAAATCAGAAGTAGAACCAGTCGTAACTTCACCAAAAATATCATGCTCAATAATATGTCCTGCTAATAATACAGACAATTCTTCAGTAAATTCTGTTTTAGTATGCATGTGTTTATCTTCAGTTGGCAATGTAATAGTAAAACCAGCTGCCTGACCACGAGAAATAATAGAAATTTTTTGCACAGGATTAGCATTCAAAGAAAAATGCGCGACAATCGCATGACCAGCTTCATGATAAGCAGTAATTTTTTTCTCTTTGTCTGATAAAATTTTTGATTTTCTTTCTGGTCCAAGCATTACTTTTTCTATAGATTCAAATAACTCATTCATTTCAATAATTTTTTTATTTCTTCTAGTTGCTAATATTGCTGCTTCATTTAATAAATTAGCCAAATCAGCGCCAGAAAAACCCGGAGTTCGTTCAGCAATTCTGCTCAAACTTACATTTTTAGCCAATGGTTTTTTCTTTGCATGAATTTGTAAAATAGCTTTACGATCAGCTAAATCTGGTTCATCTAAAATAACTCTGCGATCAAAACGCCCTGGTCGCAATAAAGCAGGATCTAAAACATCTGGACGATTTGTTGCCGCAATAACAATAACATTAATATTGGGTTCAAATCCATCCATCTCAACTAATATTTGATTTAAAGTCTGCTCCCGTTCATCATGCGAACCGCCTAATCCAGCGCCACGACGACGGCCGACAGCATCGATTTCATCAATAAAAACTATGCAGGGTGAACTTTTTTTAGCGCGACGAAATAAATCTCTAACTCGAGAAGCGCCAACTCCAACAAACATTTCCACAAATTCTGATCCAGAAATATTAAAAAAAGGCACATCAGCTTCACCTGCCACTGCTCTAGCTAATAAAGTTTTTCCTGTTCCAGGATTACCTAACAACAAAACTCCCCTTGGTATTCGAGCCCCCATTTCAACAAATTTTTGTGGTTGTTTTAAAAATTCCACAACTTCTTTTAATTCTTCTTTAGCCTCTTTAACTCCTGCCACATCTTTAAAAGTAATTTTATCTTTATTTTCTTTATTAGGCTCTTTAGTTTGCGACTGACCAAAACTCATCATTCTACTATTAGCTCCCTGCACTGAACGAGTCATAAAATATATTAAAACACCAATTAATAAAAATGGGAGCAAAAAAGGCAATACTACAGCAGCCCAATAATCTGCGCCTTCTTTTTCTTTAACTTCAATTTTAATATCAGATAATTTAGTCTGATCAATATTAAAATTTTTAATTAGTTGCGAAAAAGTTTCACCAGCTTCTTTTTTAATTATTTCCTCTTTACCTTGCTTTAAAGTAACTTTTAATTCGCTATCATGAATAGCAATAGCAGAAACTTCCTGTTTATTAATTTGATTAATTAATATTTCCAACCCCACCTTTTCTGCTGATTTATTTGAATTACCAAAAGAGCTAAACAATATTGCTAAAAGTAAAAATACGCCAAGAAATATAAAAAAATTTTTAAATAAATTTTTCATTTAGTTTTAATGGGTCTGTCGCCGAATACCGTATTCGGTATAAAATTTCAAATTTTTGTAAATTTTGTCAAAAACTTTTTCGCTAATATAACCATATTCCTTCAAAAGTTTTTAACAAAATTTCCTAAAAATTTGAAATTTTCTACTCAAAAGAGTATTCGGCGACAGACCCTTAATTTAATAATTAAAATTATATAACACTCTCTATTCTTTGGCAACAATAATAAGCCACCAAGCAATTCGGTGACTTATTATTTATCAAAAAATATTATTAAATAGATATAATTAGTGAACTATTTTTTTGTCTTTTTTTCTTTAATAACTTTTTTTACTTTAACTTCTTTAACAATTTTTTCTTTAACAACTTTTTTTACTTCAACTTCTTTATTATCAACTTTGGCAACTTTTTCTTCACTAGGTTCTGAAATCTCTTGATTATTTTGTTCAGCTAAACTTTTAGACCCTGCCTTTTCAGCTTTAACAGTAGATAAACCTAAACGGTGATCTCTTGGTTCTAAAGAAACAACTAAAAACTCTTTTTTATCACCAACTTTAAAAAACTCATTAACCTTTTGATTTTGAGTCAATCCAAGCTGACTAATATGCGCTAAACCATGAATATCACTATCAAGTTCAACAAATAAACCAAAAGGATTAACTTTTAAAACAGTACCAATTACTTGCTGTCCTATTTTATATTTTCCTTCAACTCCATGCCAAGGATCTTTTAATAACTTTTTAGCTGACAAAAATATTTTAGAACCATCAATAGAAATAATTTCAGCCTTAACAACATCGCCAACTTTAAATAAATCAGCAGGACTATCAATACGTTGCCATGCTAATTCACTAATATGAATTAAACCTTCTAAATTTTGATTAAAGCTAACAAAAACGCCAAAGTCAGTTAAAGCAGTAATTGTTCCGTCAACAATACTTCCAATCTTATATTTAGAAATAGTATCTTTTTGTCTTTCTTGCCAAGCATCCTTTTCGCTAATAACTAATTTCTCTTCTTTCTCATCTAAAGCCATAACTCTACCTTCTATTTCAGAACCAATAAAAGATTTTAATTTATCTAAAATCTTACTCTTATCTCCACCGTTAACACGAGGATAATTTTCAGGAGACAACTGAGAGACAGGTAAAAAACCTGATATCTGCCCATAACTAATAATCAATCCGCCCTTATTAGCGTCATTAATTTTTACTTTAATAATTTTTTTATTTTCAAAAGCATCGATCAAAACATTCCACGCTTTCTGCTGGCCAGCATATTTAAAAGATAACTCTAATTCGCCGTTTTCATTTTCTTCTTCAATAACCGTTGCCTCAACTTCATCGCCGGGCTTTAAATTAGCGTATTCTTCTGCTTCAAAATATAATTCTTGACCACGCACTACACCACAAGCAATTCCATTAATATCCAATCTAACTTCTGCTTTAGAAGCAGAAACAACAGTTCCTTTAACAATTTCACCAATCTGAGAAATTTTAAAAGTGTCTTCATCTAACAATCTTTTAAACTCCTCTTCTTGAGCGCTAGTTACTTTATCATCTTCTATCATATTTTTATCACTCTTAGCCTTTCTTATTTTAGAAAAGCTCTTTGATTACCTTAAGTCAAAGAATTTATTAAAGGTGAAACAAATATTTATTTTGCGCAATCAGCAGCTGGCTCTGAACCAGAAGCCTCTCCCTGACCAAAGCCAGGAGCAGGAGCAGTTGCTGACAATTTTTTATTACATTCTGATGGAGTTTTATTAAAAGCAGAACAAATAGTAGTTAATAAACTAGCTGAATCTCTGTCTGACTGTGCTTGAGCGCCGTTTACAACTAAACTTGGAGAACCTTGAATGCCATATTTTGCATTATCATCTTTATAAATATCAAATGGCGGAAAACTATCATTAGACCAAGATTTTTTATCATTAAACTTCTTAGTTACCTGATATTGTTGATCAGCTGATTTAACACAACTATTAATTTTTGCTTCATCTAATTTTACTGACTTTAAACAAGCGCCTGAATCACTGCTATTAAGAAAACATTTTAAATAACTAATTAATTTACCTTTATCTTCTTTCTGAATACAATATTGAGTCATTTGTTCATTCAACTCTTTCTGACCATGCATAGCATAATCACAAAATTTCAAAGTAAAATTAATTTTATTACCTAATGCTTCTATAACAGGTAAAATACCTTTTTCAATTTGCGTACCATAAGGACAATGACTCATAACAAATAATTCAACGTCAGGCTTATCTTTTTTAGATAATTTAACATCAGTCTTTTCGCCTGACTTATCTGTCTGGCTCGCCTCTGCTTTAGCCTTCTGAGCCTTAGCAGTTTCTTCATCTATATTAACTCCTGTTTGAAAAAACATTTTACCATCATTAGTTGCATAAGAAGTGTATTCTTGCCCTTTTACTTCTAAAACAACTTTATATAAATTACCTTCAGGAACAACACTCTTAATCGTAACTTTCATATTAGGTGGTAATAAATTTTCATTAATAAACTTTTCAACCTTAGCCTTTACTTCTTCAACTCCGAGTATTTTAACACCCAATGCTTGTGTTGAATATTTACTTTTATACCAACCATAACCAACAGTTACTACGGCCACAATAAAAATTAAAATTAAAACCTTATTCAAATTACTTAATTTCATCATAAAATTTTGTTTTACGGATCTGTTGTCAAATACTATATTCGGTATAAAATTCCAAATTTTCTACTTGAAAGAGTATTCAGCGACAAACCCTTTATTTTTAAATTAGTTAATTAATGTTTTTACTTTAGACCCACTTTATCAAAGAACTTAATAAATGTCAAAAAATCATAAAAAAAATAATCGTTTATGCTAAGAATATCTTTTTTAAGTTAGATATGCCGTAGCACATTCATATCCTTAGCATAAACGATGTTTAAAAAACAATGGAACTGAGTAGGTGACAATGCCAGGATTATCACCTACTCCTCATCACAAGAACATTCCAGCTTTTTCACGCTTTGGTCGCGCCAAAGCCTACTTCAACTGAAACATCTTAACTTATAATAGCGCATAATATACTAGCCTTCTTCAGCAATTAATCATACAGATTAATTCTTAATAAACTAGAATATTATTTTTTTTTCTTTCCCTTTATAATACCATATTTTAAAACTACTGTCAATACCAAAGCCTTAAATTCTAATCCAAAGCTTAATTTTTTTTGCCATCAAAAATAGCAATTTGTTTATTTTTTTCATGCCAGTTAATAGGGTCTTATGTTTTAACACTTAGCTCCTCAATTTCTCTCTTACTTTTTTTACAATATCTTCAATTGTCCAATCACATTTTACAAGATAATCATATGATCCTCGTGTCATGGCAGTTGCCACTCTTTCACTATCATTCAAATTTGTAAGCATAATAACTTTCGCATTTTTTCCCCATTCATCTTCTCTAAGTTTTTCAAGCATTGTTATCCCATCCATTACTGGCATAACAATATCAAGAAGAATAATGTCTGGACGACTAGAAAGCGCAATTTTTAATCCTTCTTCTCCATTTTTAGCCTCTAACATTAAAAATCCATCACTCTCAAATTTTTTGCATATAAGCTCGTTCAATGTAATTTCGTCTTCCACAATAAGAATTGTTTCTTGTTTATCTAGCATAAAAATTTTTTAATTTATTTTTTATACACTTTTATATTTTGGGTCTGTCGCCGAATACCGTATTCGGTATAAAATTCCAAATTT
>JBBTVV010000021.1:0-2187 GCA_038063135.1 Patescibacteria group bacterium | reverse complement strand
GTTTTTGACAAAATTTACAAAAATTTGGAATTTTATACCGAATACGGTATTCGGCAACAGACCCTAAAAGTTATAAAGTTAATTTAACAAAAAACTAGACAAAAATCAAGAATATGATATTATAAAAAATAATAAAATATATGACAATTAATTTAGACAATCAAACAATCTATAAAAAAGACAGCAATCTTTTAGCGGCTAAATCCGTTGAATTATTAGCTGAACAGCTCAAACAAGTATTAGAAGATTCTTTTTTAGTTAAACTACCGCACGACTATAGCAAAATTAATAATATAGTAGTTAATGGTATGGGCGGGTCTAATCTAGGCGCAAGAATTATAAAAGCAGTTTTTAATGAACAAATTAAAGTCCCTCTTTTAATTGAGCCTGGTTATAATATACCAGCTTTTGTTAATGAGAATACTCTTTATTTATTATCTTCTTATTCTGGAAATACTGAAGAAGTTTTAAGCGTTTATCAAAAAGTTAAAAAATTAAAAGCAAAAATAATAGTTATAACTTCTGATGAAAAAAATAACAAATTACTTAAAATCATATTTAAAGACGATCTTCCTGGATATATTTTTAAACCAACTTTTAACCCTTCTAAACAGCCTAGACTAGGTCAAGGCTACATGCTTTTAGGAACAGCGATACTTTTAGCTAAAACAGGTTTATTTGAACTTAAAATTGATGAAATAAAAAATATTATTTCTAATCTTGAAATTTGGGATAGAGAATTAAGACCAATAGTTAAAGAAAAATTAAATTTAGCGAAACAAATAGCGCAACAATTATATAATAAACAGTCTATACTTGTAACAGCAGAGTTTTTAACAGGAAATGGCCAAGTTCTACGTAACCAATTATGCGAAAATAGTAAAAATTTTGCCAGTTTTTTAACATTACCAGAATTAAACCATTATGCAATGGAGGGATTAGCCAATCCAACAAATAATTCTCAAAATTTAGTTTTTCTTTTTTTTAATTCAATACTTTATCATCAACGAATTCAAAAACGATTAAAAATAACTAATCAAATTGTTAAAAAAAATAAAATAATTACATTAGAGCATGTACTACGAGGCAAAAGTAAATTAGAACAATCTTTTGAAATGCTTCAATTTGGAACATGGATTAGCTATTATTTAGGAATATTAAACAATGTTGATCCAATTAAAATTCCTTGGGTAGATTTATTTAAGGAAAGATTAGGTTAATAATTTTAAAAAATTTATATAACGGGTCTGTCGCCGAATACCGTATTCGGTATAAAATTCCAAATTTTTGTAAATTTTATTAAAAACTTTTTCGCTAATATAACCATATTCCCTCAAAACTTTTTGAAAAAATTTCCTAAAAATTTGAAATTTTCTACTCGAAAGAGTATTCGGCGACAAACCCATAATAATTTTAAAAAATGAGCGCAGAAAGATATAACGAACTTGGACAAAAAATACACCATCTTGGCGAAAAAGAACCATTATCAAATAGATTCTCAGATTTTCCCGCAAGCGCTTTAGCGTTTATTTTAATATCTGGTCTATTAAGTATTGGAGTGGGTATGTTAGAAAAAATTGATGAACAAGAAAAAGAAAAATTAAGAGTTTTAATTTTAGAAAAATTATCCAATAAAATAACACAAAAAGAGGGGATGCAAATGATTAATAACTTTTTAAGCAACGTTGATAAAAAAGTTGTCGAAGAATTACTTACTGCCACAAAAGGAGAACAATTAAGTGATTTAACAATAAAGACCCTTCTTAATATTACAAATGAAAAACAAATAGCAGAAAAAGGGGAAGCAAAAATTAAAGAACACATACAAAACAAAAAAGAAATTATTTTTTATTTTTTAAACGCTTTAGACATAGAAAATGAAAAAAATACAAATAAAAACAATAGAAAAGAAGAATATAGAAACAATAAATATAAAGACAAACTAAGAGATGCAATAAAAACGATTTGCAATCCTACTTCTGAAAATGCGAAAATCTCAATGAATAATCTTTTTATTATAATGGATCTCTCAAAAAACTGTTCTGATAATGAATTACGAGAGTGGGCACAAGGACGATTAGAATTATTGAAAGAAAAAACGACCCAATAATTTTAAAAAATCAAAAACTTAGATAAAGGGTCTGTCGCCGAATACCGTATTCGGTATAAAATTCCAAATTTTTGTAA
>JBBTVV010000020.1:0-6074 GCA_038063135.1 Patescibacteria group bacterium | reverse complement strand
TTCCTAAAAATTTGAAATTTTCTACTCGAAAGAGTATTCGGCGACAGACCCATAAAAATAAAAATGAATGAACGAGTTCCACAACTAGATCAGACTTCTAAAAAAACTGGTATAAATAGATCAAATAAAATCCAAGCAAAGCCACTTGTTAATGTCGCACTACTTGCTTCTTTGGCAGCGACTACTTTTATTGGATGTGGAGATGAACAAAAGATAATTCCCTTAGATCCGAAGCAAATAGAAAAAGAAACAATAAACAAACAAGAAAATCAAAAATCAAGCATTAATAATGCAATTCTAGGATTCTTATCAGAATCAAAAACACAAAAAGAAGGAATACAAATGGCTAATAAATGTTCATATCAAGTTGATGAAAAAGTAGTCAAAGAAATAATAAAAATAGTAGAAGAAGATAGAATAGAAAAAAAACCGGAAGATAGAAATGACTTAGCTCTAAAAGCTTTAGACAATTTAACAACAGAAAGATCAATGGCGACAGAAGAGAAAGAAAAAATAGAAGAATATATACAAATTAAAAATGATATAGTTCTTTATTTAGCAAATGCTTTAAAAGAAGAATATAAAAAACATCTACTTGAAACTAAATATACAAAAGAAGCAAATGAAAACGAAAATTATAGAACTAAAATAAGAAAAATAATATATCAAGCCTTTAATCCTATTTCTACAAATCCAGAAGTTATAAAAAATGATCAAAGCGTTTTGAAAGACTTGCTAAAACATCCTGATCAAGCTTTGAGCTCTTGGGCAACCAATAAAATAGAATCATACAAAATATATACAAAAAATTGACTTTTTTATTATTTTAATTTATACTTTTTTTAGTCCTTTAATAGGACTATTTTTATAATTTTGGCCCTATCGTCTAGTGGTTAGGACATCAGGTTTTCATCCTGAAAAGCGGGGTTCAATTCCCCGTAGGGCTACTAAAATAAGTCAAAAGTTCATAAAGTTATAAAGGATCTGTCGTCAAATACCGTATTCAGCATAAAATTCCAAATTTTTTATTTATGATAATTCTTGGTATAGAAACAAGTTGTGATGAAACTGCAGCGTCTATTATAGATGGTCGAGGTAATAATATCAAAGTATTATCCAATGTTGTTTCTTCGCAAATAGAAATACATCAGAAATATGGAGGTGTAGTGCCAGAAGTAGCGGCGCGTGAACATATTTTAAATATTTTGCCAGTAATTAATGATGCACTAGAAAAAGCAAACGCAGAAAATTCTAATAACTTTTTTTGTCAAAAAAATCAGTTAACAAATAAAAAAAATCCCTCTAATCCACTTTATCAAGGTGGTAAAAAAATAGATGCGATTGCTGTTACTATTGGACCAGGATTAATTACTTCTTTAATAATAGGCACTGAAACAGCTAAAACATTAGCTTATCAATGGAAAATTCCTATTATTGGAGTTAATCATATTGAAGGTCATATATACGCTAATTGGATATCATCAATTAATAAAATTGAAAGTCAAAAGTTCATAAAATCAAAAAGTTACAAAGTCAAAAGTCAGATCAAATTTCCTGCTCTAGTTTTAACTGTAAGCGGAGGTCATACAATGCTAATTTTAATGAAAAAACACGGACAATATCAGACTATTGGTGAAACATTTGATGATGCAGCTGGAGAAGCTTTTGATAAAGCCGCCCAATTATTAGGAATTGGGTATCCAGGAGGACCAGCAATCGCGATTGAAGCCGCTCGAGTCAAAAGTCAAAAACTAAAAACCAAAAGCATTTGTTTGCCTCGACCTATGTTAAATAAGAAAAATTTTGATTTTTCTTTTTCTGGATTAAAAACAGCATTACTTTATGCTATTCAAAAAGAAAAGAATTTAAAAGAAAAGACCCCTGAATATTGTGAAGAATTTCAGCAAGCAGTGATAGATGTTTTAATTACTAAAACAATAAAAGCTGCTCAAAAATTAAATTGCAAAACAATAATGCTCTCTGGTGGTGTATCAGCAAATAAAGAATTAAGAAGTCAACTTGATGTTATTGTTAAAACAAAATTAATTGATACTAAATTAATAATCCCTGAATTAGAATATTGCACAGATAATGCCGCCATGATCGCAACAGCTGGATATTTTCATGCCAAAAGAAAAGATTTTACTCCTTGGCAAAAAATTAAAGCTAATTGCAATAAAGATTTTTAATATTTTAATGGGTCTGTCGCCGAATACTGTATTCAGTAATAGGTTTAAAATACAAAAAAAGAAAAATATAAAAAAATTGACTTTTGACTAAAATTACAATAGTATTAGTAAATAAATTATTAAGACCCATTAACAAAAAATAAATAATGAATTTTACAGAATTAGCTAGAATTTTAAAAATTACTCCACAAGAATTACGTGATAAATTACCGTTAGTAGGCTTTGATATTGGACAAAAAGCTATTAAAGTTGATAAACAAATTGCCAATAGAATAATTAGTCAATGGCCAATGCTATTCAGAAGATTAAAAGAGATAGAACAAAAAAATCTAGAAGAAGCTAAAATAAAGAACATGGACAGTCTTGAAAAAAAACAAATTAAAGTCCCTTCTTTTATAACTGTACGTGATTTTGCAACTATATCTAATTTACCTGTTAATAAAATCTTAACTGAATTAATGAAAAATAGCATTTTTAGCTCACTTAATGAAAAAATTGATTTTGAAACAGCAGCTATTATTGGCGCTGATTTAGGATTAGAGGTTAGTTCTGATCTTGAGCAAGAAACTGATGATAATCAAAAGAAAGATGAGCTTAAACAAATTATGGGACAAGAAGAATTAGAAAATCTTGTATCACGACCGCCAGTTATTGTTATTATGGGTCATGTTGATCATGGAAAAACAAGATTGTTAGACGCTATTAGAGAAACAAATATAATAGCTAGCGAAGCAGGAGGGATTACTCAACATATTGGCGCTTACCAAATCATTCATAATAATAAAGCAATTACTTTTATTGATACTCCTGGTCATGAAGCTTTTACTGCTATGCGTAATCGTGGCGCTAAAATAGCTGACATCGCAATTTTGCTAGTAGCAGCCGATGACGGCGTTAAACCACAAACTATTGAAGCCTATCGTATTATTGAAGCGGCTGAAATACCTTTTATTGTTGCTATTAATAAAATTGATAAACCAGAAGCTAATATAGAAAACACTAAACAAGAATTATCTAATCAATTAAAAATTATACCTGAAGATTGGGGAGGAAAAACAGTTTGCATTCCGATTTCTGCTAAAAATAATACTGGAATTAAAGATCTTTTAGATATGCTTTTATTAACAGCGGATCTTTTACAAGACAACATAAAAGCCAATCCTCAAGCTAAAGCAACCGGAACAATTATTGAATCTCATATTGATAAAGGAGAGGGTCCTGTTGCAACAGTTTTAGTGCAAAATGGTACATTAAAAATCAAGGATCCATTATGCTTTAATAACCAACTTTATGGAAGAGTAAAAGCTTTAAAAAATTCTTTAGGACAAAACATTATGACTGCCGGCCCTTCAACTCCTGCCAAAATTATTGGCTTAAAAGTAGCTCCTTCAGTTGGTGATATATTAATTACTGACGAAAATAGCAAACAGCTTAAAATAAAAAATATTAAAAGAACGTTAATGGAAAAAGTTGTTCAACAAAATAAAAACAAAGAAGATCAAAAAGTTAAAAAAATTAATTTATTTATCAAAAGCGATGTTTTAGGAAGCGGAGAAGCAATTGAAGGCTCATTAGCTAAATTAGATAATCAAAAAGTTAGAATTAATATAATTAATAAAGGATTGGGCAATATTACTGAAGGAGATATTAATCGAGCTGAAACTAGTCAAGCGCAAGTTGTTGGTTTTAATGTAAAATTAGTTCCTAAAGTAGAAGAATTAGCGCGCGAAAAAAAGGTTGAAGTAAAAATTTATAGCATTATTTATGAATTAATAAACGATTTTAAAGTTAAAGTTAAAGAATTAACAGAGCCAGATGTACAAAGAGTTGACGTTGGTAGGGTAAAAGTTTTAATGATTTTTCGCACTGAACGAGGAAGTCAAATTATCGGGGGTAAAGTTCTTGATGGTCGAGCAGAAACTGAAAGTCTTATTGAAGTAATACGTAATAAAGAAATAATAAGCCTTGGAAAAATTAATAAATTACGAATTGGCAAACAAGAAGTTAAAACAATAGAAGTTGATCAAGAAGGAGGTTTCCAATATGAAGGTCAACCAATTATTGAAGAAGGCGATATTTTACAATTTTATAAATTAGAAAACATAATAACTCATGTATAATGCAATGTATAGCTCATATACATAATACACACTCCATGTCTCACAGAATAGAACAATTAAACGAGCAAATAAGAAATGAATTAGCTAATTTAATTAGTAGGAACTTACCAATGAATGATGCGTTAATTACTGTTTGCTATGTTGATTGTTCTCCTGATTTAAAACAAGCTAAAATCGTAGTTTCTGTAATGCCTGCGAATGTTACTGGCACTGCTTTAAAAAAATTAAAAAAACTTTCTGGTTTTTTTAATCAAAGCTTAGCAAAAAAAATAAAAATCAGACAAATCCCTCGTTTTCATTGGATAATAGACAGAACAGAAGAAAAAGCTTCTGATTTAGAAAAAATTTTTAAACAAATTGAAGAAGAAAATGAAAAATTAGGAATTAAGGATTAGAAATATCTCAACTCAATTCTTTTAGATAACACAGAAACTCTCAATACTTTAAGGGGTCTGTCGCCGAATACTCTTTCGAGTAGAAAATTCCAAATTTTTAGGAAATTTTTTTAAAAAGTTTTGAGGGAATATGGTTATATTAGCGAAAAAGTTTTTGACAAAATTTACAAAAATTTGGAATTTTCTACCGAATACGGTATTCGGCGACAGACCCTTAAGAACTTTATAAACTTTATAGACTTCTAATTTACTGTATGGACAACTCTTTATTTCAAAAAGCTTACGAATTAATTAAGCAATCAAAAAATATTTTACTTGCTACTCATGAAAAACCTGATGGTGATGCTGTTGCATCTGCTTGCGCTATGGCAGAAATTTTAGAATTACATAAAAAATCATTTTCTATTTTTTGTCCGGATAAACCACCTTTTCAATATGATTATTTACCACATTTAGAAAAATTTAGCGTTAATTATAATTTTGACAAAGCTGATCTAATTATTATCCTTGATTGTGGAAGTTTAAAACGAACAAATTTAGAAAAAGAAATAAGTAGGCGAACAAAAAATCAACTAGTTATAGAATTTGATCATCATCCAAAAATGGACAATTATGCTGATCTTGAATTTAAACTTCCAGAAGCAGCTGCTACAACTGAAATACTTTATCAGTTTTTAAAAATCAATAAAATAAAAATCAATAAAAACTTAGCTAATTGTATTTTAACAGGAATTATAACTGATACTGCTAATTTTCTTTATCCTTCAACTTCTTCACAAACTATTAATATTTCTTCAGAAATGCTTTCTAAGGGCGCCAAACTCCCACAGATTATGGAAAATACTAAACGAAATAAAAGTCTAATGGCAATGAAAATGTGGGGCAAAGCAATGTCTAATTTAAAAATCAATAAAAAATATAATTTTGCTGTTTCTGTTCTCTCCAAAGAAGACATTGACGATAATATTACAGAAGAAGATATAGAAGGAATCTCGGGTTTTTTGTCTAATTTAGAAAATATTTCAGGCCTAATGCTTTTACGAGAGCAAAAAGACGGAAATCTTAAAGGAAGCTTGCGAACATCAAGCAATAATGTAAACATTTCTCAGCTTGCCCGCATTTTAGGTGGCGGCGGTCACGCCAAAGCTTCGGGATTTACTATTAAAGGAAAATTAGAAAAAATAAATAATGCGTGGAAAATAGAATAACTTTAAAATTATTGACTTTATAATGAAAATATTGTAAATTTTCTTTATTGTATTTAGAATCTATCTTTGAATACCATATCCGGTACAAAATTTCAAATTCTCTACTTACGGGTCTGTCGCCGAATACCGTATTCGGTATAAAATTCCAAATTTTTGTAAATT
>JBBTVV010000019.1:0-1906 GCA_038063135.1 Patescibacteria group bacterium | reverse complement strand
GAAATTTTTTCAAAAAGTTTTGAGAGAATATGGTTATATTAGCGAAAAAGTTTTTGACAAAATTTACAAAAATTTGGAATTTTATACCGAATACGGCATTCGGCGACAAACCCAATATACAAAAATATTTGTTAAAAACAAAAAAACGGCTTGACGATTGCTTCTATTCCAAATGCAATATGTTACCTAATTGTAACTGGGCCGTTTCTTCAATTTGAACTTACATTATATTAACTAACTTTTTAACACTTTAAAAATCTTATTCAATACTAGCAACTATCTATTACTTTGTCAAGAGATAATTTAGCTCCAAATAATATATTTTTTTCTAATTTATTTTTTCTAATTTTAGCAAAAAATCAATAATTCGCTATTGACTATTAATTTTACAAAAAAAATTATCCACAGGTGGTAAAGATATTTTAAAATTAAAACGTGAATAATATTAACTCAATTCCTCTCTCACCACCTTTCTATCGTCCCACGGAATTTTAACTCCATCAGCAACACACATTTTTTGCTCACAGCCCTTACCTGTAATTAAAACTAAATCACCATCTTTTGCTAAAGACAATGCTTTTTTAATAGCCTCTCTTCTATCTAAAATTTTAAACAAATTTTTATCTATAATTTTACCAACATTTTTAACACTAGCAGCTACTTGTTCAATAATAATTTGTGGATCTTCGTCATAAGGATCTTCATTGGTAACAATTACTATATCAGCTTTAACACCAGCAATTTTACCCAACTCACTTCTGCGCGACTTATCTCTCCCACCACCGCAAGAACCCAAAAGATGAATAATTTTATGATGTGGCAAAACTTTAACTACTTCATAAAGTTTAGTTATGGCTACTGGTTCAAAGGCATAATCAACTATAACAGTAAAGGGTTGTTTTTCTTTAATTATTTCTAATCGCCCAGGCATTTGCCCAACTTTATTCAATCCATCCGCAACTTTAGCTAGACTAATTCCTTGAGATACGCCCAAACAAACAGCGTTCATAGCATTAACAACATTAAATTCACCCAATAACTTTAATACAATATTAATCTCTTCAACAAAAAAATTAATAGCCACTTCGCTTACATTAATATTTCCATACTCAATTATAACATTTAGATTGCTTTTAACTTTTAACTTTTGACTTTTAACTTTATTGGTATAACCAATTTTTTCTTCAGCCCAAAAATCAAAAAAATAATTTGCATACTTATCGTCAGCATTAGCAATAATAGTTTTTTTAATTCTATTTAAACCAATTTTCTTTATACCACTATCTGGTTGTTTTATTATTTTTTGTTCATCAACATATTTTGTGCGACACTTTTTAAGATGAGCAAATAATTTTCCTTTTGCTTGTTTATAATTTTCAAAACTACCATGAGATTCTATGTGTTCTGAATAAAGGCACGTGAAAATTAAAATATCATAATTAATAAAACGATGACGAAATTGCTCAATACCCTCTGATGTTGTTTCAATAATTGCATAATGACATTTATTTTTTACCATTTGCGCCAACATTTTCTGCGAAAAAAAACGACCAGGCATAGTCATTTTTTTATCATTTAACCATTCTGTCTGACCATCACTAAACATTGCCGTAGAAATATATCCAACTTTATAACCAGCATTAATCAATATTTTTGCCATTAAAAAAAGACTAGTTGTTTTTCCTGTAGTACCTGTGATTCCAATAACAATCAACTTATCAGAAGGAAAATGATACCAAAAAGCCGCTATCGCGCTTAATAAAAAATGATAAACAGGTTGCAATTTTTTAAACAGCTTTTTAGGAATGATTTTTTTTATTGTATATAATAATTTATCCATAATATATTTAGTGGTCTGTCGCCGAATACTCTTTCGAGTAGAAAATTTCAAATTTTTAGGAAATTT
>JBBTVV010000018.1:0-5503 GCA_038063135.1 Patescibacteria group bacterium | reverse complement strand
AAATTTACAAAAATTTGGAATTTTATACCAAATACGGTATTCGGCGACAGACCCAAGATTAATTACACCATTTTATCTTGCTAAAAATTTGTTTCTATGTTAAGTTTTTATTAATTATTAAAAATAATCTATCATAGCTTATTTTTTCTTATTTATCTTACTTTTCTTATTTATCTTATTTAACCTACATTTATGAAAAAAGACATTCATCCTAAATATCACGAGACCAATGTAACTTGCGCTTGTGGTAATAGCTTTGACTCTGGCTCAACTTTAAAAGAGTTAAAAACAGAAATTTGTTCAGCTTGCCATCCTTTTTATACTGGCAAACAAAAAATAGTTGACAGTGCTAATAGGATTAAAAAATTCGAAGCTAAAGTAGCAATTAAAACTAAAGTAGCGGCTGATCGCAAAGGCAAAAAAGTCAAACGCGCTACTAGAGCAAAAACAAAAGCAGATAAAATTGATAAAGAATAACTACGCAAAAACGGTTATTTTTATATTGTTATAATAATTAAATTATAGCATGATATAAAAATAACCGTTTTTTAAAAAATTTTTTAATTTTTAACAATGTACGAAAATATTATACAAAAATTCAATGATCTAGAAAAACAATTGTCTGACCAAGCTATAATCAACGATCAATCTCAACTTATTAAAATCTCTCGCCAGCATTCTGAACTCAAAGATGTGGTTGAACTAATTTTAAAATTGAAAAAAATTGAAAAAAATATCAGTGAAAATCAAGAAATAATAGCAATGAAAGAAGACAAGGAATTGACAAATATTGCGATTGAAGAATTGACACAACTGAATAGTCAATCAGAAGAATTAAAAAAACAAATAGAAGTAGAACTTCATCCAGCTGACCCTAATGACAAAAAAAATATCATTGTAGAAATCCGCGCTGGCACTGGTGGCGATGAATCAGCCATATTTACTGCTGACCTTTTTAGAATGTACTCTCGATTTGCTGAAAAACAAGGCTGGAAATTAGAAATATTTAATTCCAACCACATCGGCATTGGTGGCTTTAAAGAAATTATTTTTTCAATCAGCGGAAAAAATGTCTACAGTAATTTAAAATTTGAAAGTGGTACGCATAGAGTACAAAGAGTGCCAGAAACAGAAAAACAAGGGCGAATTCATACTTCAGCGGCAACAGTAGCAATTCTACCTGAAGCCGAAGAAGTAGATGTAGAAGTTAGACTAGAAGATTTACGTATTGATACTTACGCAGCCTCTGGGCCAGGTGGTCAAAAAGTTAACACAACAAATTCAGCTATAAGAATAACCCATTTGCCTACTAATTTGGTTGTTCAATGTCAAGATCAAAAATCACAATATCAAAACAAAGAAAAAGCAATGCAAGTTTTACGTTCAAGATTATTAGCAAAATTAGAAGAAGATAAAAAACAAAAAGAAGCCACAGAAAGAAAACAACAAATCGGCTCAGGCGATCGTAGCGAAAAAATCAGAACCTACAATTTTCCGCAAGATCGTGTAACAGATCATAGAATTAAAAAATCATGGCACAATATTGGTAAAATAATGGATGGAGAGATATTAGAAATAATTGAAGAGTTAAAAACATTCAACAAATAACATTCGAACTTCGTCCAACACACACCGCCAAATTTTACATTCAGCGAAATTGAGTTTAATTTTTAATAATTGCTAATCTATTATATCCTGCTAAATCTTTTTTTATTTGTAATTTTGTGTTTTTAAAATATTTTTTTATTATTTTTTTTATTAAAGTTGTTTGATTTGGATCAAATTCGCATAATATATTAATGTTGTTTTTAAATTTATAATTTTTAGTTTGTAATTTATTAATTTGTTTAAATAATTTTTCATATAATTCTAATCCATTCTTACCAGTAAAAAGCGCTATTTGTGGTTCAAATTTTAAACCAATAGAATCTGCTGAATAACTTTTTTTCCAAGCTTCGCAAACATAAGGAAGATTTGCCAAAATTAAAATTTTAGAATTTGGAATTATAAATTTAAAATTGTGAATTATCGGCTCTAATAAATCTCCGTTTAAAAATTTTATATTTTTATTTACATTATAAAATTTAGCATTTTTGCGAGCAGTAATTAACGCTTTTTGTGAAATATCAGTAGCAAATAATTTATATTTTTTTATCCCTGATTCATAATTTTTAATTTTTAATTCAGGCTCTAATAATTTTGCTAAAGTAATAATTATACATCCGCTACCAGTTCCTACGTCAATTATGGTTATTGGTTGAGAGTCGTGAGCTACAAATTTTAATGCTTCGTCAATAATTAATTCTGTTTCTGGGCGTGGAATTAAAACATTTTTATTTACATTAAAATCAAAACCATAAAACTCCTTGTGTCCTGTTAAATAAGCGATTGGCTCACCATTGATTCTTCTGTTAATTAGCGCGTGATAATTTTTAATTTGTAATTTAGTTAATTTATATTCAGTGTGAGATAAAATAAATTCTCGTTGTTTTTTTAAAATAGTTGATAATAAAATTTCCGCGTCAAAATGCAGATTTTTTATTTTTTTTAATTTTAATTTTAAAATATTGTCTTTTAAAATTTGTTTTATAGTCATATATTCAAAATTATTGTTAATATGGGTTTGTCGCCGGATACCGTATTCGGCGACAAACCCATATTAACTTAAACCAAATAAAAAAACCGGGATTCTTAATCGGTTTTTTTATTATTCCAAAATCTAACTTTTATTTATTTACCCTTTAGCGCATCTTTTAGCGTTTTACCTGTTTTAAATTTAGCAACCATTACTTCTGGAATTTTGATTCTCTCATTTGGGTTTTGTGGATTAACACCTCCACGAGCATGGCGTTTTTTTGCCATAAAAGTACCAAAACCAGTGATAGTTACTTCGCTACCAACTTTAAGTTCGTTAGTGATTACTTTTACAAAATCTTCAATTATCTTTTCTGCTAATTTTTTTGTAATTGCTACATTAGCAGCAACTTTTTCAATTAAACCGGCTTTGTTCATAAATTTTATTTGAAATAAGAGAAATAAGATCGAGTATAAAATAATTATAAAACTTCTCGCAAAATTCTTATTTTCTCTTATTTATATTATTTTTAAATATTAATAAATTTAGTTATTGGTTTAATACTTACTGTTTTTTTAGTTTTTGGATCAACAGTAATAAAAACTGCATTTAATATTACTCTTCCTGTTTTTGGAATTACATGTGGATATTTAATTTGCGTTAAAAAAGTTTTAATAATATCTTCTTTTTCTACTCCCAAAACTCCATCAGCAAATCCAGTCATACCAACATCAGAAATAAATGCTGTGCCTAATTTTGAAACTTGCGCGTCAGCTGTCATTACATGAGTATGAGAACCTACGATTGCGCTTACTCTACCATTAAGATGATGAAATAAAGCTGCTTTTTCTGAAGTAGCTTCGGCATGCATATCAACTATTATAGCAGATACGTTATCGTTGGCAAGATTAGATAAAATTTCATCAACTTGAATAAAAGGATCATCAAAATCAAAACGCATAAATACTCGCCCAATTAAACTAATTAACAATATTTTACAACCATTTTTTAACTCAATTAAATTATAGCCTTTGCCAGGAGATTTTTGAGAATAATTAGCAGGTCTAAGTATTGGAAATTCACTCTCATATATTTTTAACGATTTAATATTTCCAAAACAATGATCTCCGCCAGTAAACCAATTAACCCCAACAGCTGACATTTCTTCAAGAGTTTCTTTTGAAACACCATTGCCATGAGCTAAATTATCAGCATTAGCAATAATCAAATCAGGCTCTAAACTTTTTTTTAAGTCAGGCAATATTTTCTCAACTGCCATACGACCAATCTTGCCATTGATTTCACCAATAAAAAGAATGTTTAACATAAAATTCTTAACTTTATATTTTAACTTTTCTATCTTGCGTATTCAACAACACGCATTTCTCTAATTACGTTTACTTTAATTTCACCAGGATATTTTAATTCTTGTTCAATTTTTTGCGCAATATTTTTTGCTAAACCATAAGCGCCTAAATCATCTATTTCTTCTGCTCTAATAAAGACTCTAATTTCACGACCAGCTTGAATAGCATAAGTTTTTTCAACTCCGTCAAAAGATGTCACAATTTTTTCCAATTCTTCTAAACGTTGAATGTATTGTTCAAAAGTGTCGCGTCTAGCGCCAGGTCTAGCTGCTGAAATAGCGTCTGCCACTTTAACAATAACTGAAATTAATCCATCTGGTCTATCATCATGATGAGTTTTGATTGGAGCTATTATTTCTACCGGCAAATTAAATTTTTTCCCGATATTAGCGCCTATTTCAGGATGAGTTCCTTGAACCTCGTGATCTACTGCCTTACCAATATCATGAAGTAATCCACCTTTTTTAGCGATCGTTACATCAGCGCCCAATTCTTCAGCCAATAAAGCTGATAAATGTGCCACTTCAATTGAATGTCCCAAAGCATTCTGTCCATAACTTGTTCTATATTTTAAGCGACCAATAATCTGTACTAATTTTGGATCAAAGCCTGTAACACCAACTTCATAGATTGCTTCTTCTCCAGCTTTTTTAATATCTAAAGCCATTTCTTCTTTAGCTTGTTTAATTGTGTCTTCAATTTTTGTTGGATGAATTCTCCCGTCTTTAATCAAATGATCAAGGGCTCTTTTAGCAACATGACGTCTAATCGGAGAAAAGCCTGATATAGTAATAGTATTTGGCGTATCATCAACAATAATTTCTACACCTGTAAGCTGTTCTATCGCCTTAATATTTCTGCCCTCTCTGCCAATAATTCTACCTTTCATTTCATCATTTGGCAAATCAACTGTAGTTGTGGTTATTTCTGTAGCAAAAGTTGATGCTAATCGTTGCATTGCTCCTGCCATTAAATTTCGAGCTTTTTCTTCTAAAGCCTCTGTTGATTCTTTTTCTAATTTATTAAGTCTAATCACTAAATCATCCTTGACTCCTGTTTGAATATTTTTAAATAAAACTTCTTTAGCCTCATCTTTAGTCATGCAAGCAATTTTTTCTAATTTAGCTAATTGCTCTTCTTTAATTTTATTAATTTTTTCTTTAGCTTCTTCAACTTTACTAACCTTGTCATAAAGCTCTTGCTGCTTGTCTTGAAGTTCTAATAATTTTTGAGAGAAAGTCGTTTCTCTTTTTTCTAGTCTATCCTGAAAACCACTAATTTCTTGCCTACGTTTAGCGTCATCTTTTTTAGATTCATCAATAATTTTTAAAGCTTTCTCTTGAGCCTCTAATAACAACTCTCTTTGTTTAATTTTTGCTTCCTGAATAATTTTTTCCGCTTTATTCTCAGAACTTGCCACTTCTTTTAATGCCCTTTGTTTACGAATCCAATATCCAGTACCGCCACTAATTACAACTAGAATTACATAAATTATATATTCCATAATTTTATGGGTCTGTCGCCGAATACTCTTTCGAGTAGAAAATTTCAAATTTTTAGG
>JBBTVV010000017.1:0-1861 GCA_038063135.1 Patescibacteria group bacterium | reverse complement strand
AATTTCCTAAAAATTTGAAATTTTCTACTCGAAAGAGTATTCGGCAACAGACCCTAAAAAATAATGTTTGTAGTTTGTGGATTGATTATGTTATAATATTATTACAATAAAGGTAAAATGTAAATCTTGATTTTTTAGAAATTGAAAAATAAAAAAATTTTTTTATGTTTAATAAATTTTTAAAAAAAAATAAAAAAATAGTTTTTATAGGAATGTTTGTAATCGTGGCTCTTTTTTTATTTATTTTAATTACTCCTAATGTTTTAGCAGTAGTTGATACTGGTTTGGATAAAGTTGCGCCATCAGGTTTGTCTGATCAAGATATTAGAATAACTATTGCTAAAATTATTAGAGTCGCTATTGGGTTTTTAGGAATTATTGCTGTTGGATTAATTTTGTATGCTGGTTGGTTATGGATGACAAGTGATGGTGAAGAGGACAAAGTTGAAAAAGCAAAAATGATTTTAAGAAATGCTTTGATTGGCTTAATTATTATTTTATCATCTTTTGCTATTGTTTCTTTTATTTTAAATAAGCTAGTTGGAGCAACTAGTGGAGGTGATGGTGCCGGTGGTGGGCCAGGCGGAGGTGATAGTGGTGGAATTGCTGCTTTAGGTAGCGGAATTATTGAAACTCATTATCCTGGGCGTAATCAAAAAGATGTGCCACGCAATACTAGTATTAGTATTACTTTTAAAGAGCCAATTGATTCAGCTTCTATTATAACTGGTAATAAAATAAATGCTCAAAATGTAAGAATTTATAAAACTAAAGATGGTTTAACTGGTCCAATGGTTATTGATGTTATTGCTAGTAGCGTGAATAATAAAACTTTTATTTTTAAACCAACTCAATATTTAGGTAGTGCTGCTGAAAATTTTTGGTATACTGTTGCTTTGTCAAATAATATAAAAAAGGCGATTAGAAATGAGCCTGCTTTCGGCGCATTATCAAGTCCTTTTCCTTATGATTGGACTTTTGAAGTAAGTACTATTATTGATGAAACTCCTCCTAAAATTGAAAGCATTATTCCTATGCCTAGCGCAACTGAACCTAGGAATGTTGTTATTCAGGTAAATTTTAACGAGGCTGTAAATCCATTATCAGCTAGTGGCGCAACTAAAGACGGTTTTAATAATATTACAGTTGCTGCCTCAGGGACTAGTGGTAGTTTAGTTGCGGGTAATTTTTATTTATCTAATCAATACAAAACAATTGAATTTCTTACTGAAGATAAATGCGGAACTAATTCTTGCGGTTTAGATGTTTATTGTTTGCCTGGTAATAGTAATTTGGGCGTTGTAGTTAAAGCAGACGCGTCTTCAACTCCTCTTTATGATGGCGTGGTTGATATGGCAGATAATTCTTTAGATGGTAATGGAAATAGCATTGCTCAAGGACCTCCAGTAGATAATTATGCATGGTCATTTAAAACTAGTAATGTAGTTGATACTTCTCCCCCAGCAATTACTAAAATAGAGCCAAATATAAATGCTCTTGGCGTAAGTTTAAGCTCCGAAGTAAAAGCTGAGTTTAGTAAATTAATGATGTCAAATAGTTTGAATAGTGATAGTTTTAATTTAGTTGGCACTCCAGTTATAAATTATTGGATTAGTAAAACTGATGATGCAAGCACTAGCAAAACTACAGTTATTTTTGATCATGACCAGTTTAATGAAGACAAAAGTTATTCTCCAAAAATTACTTCTGCTGTTAAAGATATTTATCAAAATTGTTATTTTCCATGTTCTGGTGTGGGCGCGACTGGCGTAAATGTTGCAGGCGGACCGTCTTGTTGCAATGGCGTGGCAAATGCTTTGAGTAGTTGTCAATAAAATGGGTCTGTCGCCGAATACTCTTT
>JBBTVV010000016.1:0-4144 GCA_038063135.1 Patescibacteria group bacterium | reverse complement strand
TAAATTTTATTAAAAACTTTTTCGCTAATATAACCATATTCCCTCAAAACTTTTTAAAAAAATTTCCTAAAAATTTGAAATTTTCTACTCGAAAGAGTATTCGGCGATAGGCCCATTAAAAATTATTATTCAATATAATGTTTTTAAATAATCATTCAAACTATCCGATTGGTCTGGACATATCAGATTTATCACTTAAATTAGTCCAGCTCAATAAAATCCATAATAAAATTAAAATTCAAGCTCTAGGTAAAATCAATTTACCAAAAGGGATTATTGAGGATGGAATAATAAAAAATCAAGTAGAATTAATTAAAGCTATAAAAACATTAATAGCTAATCCACATTATGGCAAAGTAAGTTCAGAGGAAATAATCGCTTGTTTGCCAGAAACAAAAACTTTTATTAAACTAATTGAAATTGATAAAACTCCTAATCCATTGAAAGAAATTATTAGTCAAGAAATTGAAAAACATATTCCAATGTTACTTAGCGAGATTTATTATGATTGGCAAATAGTCAAAAATTCACTTGATAAACAATCTATCTTAATCGGCGTAACACCTAAAAATATTGTTGATCAATATTCCAGCTTATTAGATCAAGCTAAATTATCGATTGTTGCTTTAGAAATTGAATCAATTTCTATTTGTCGCAGTTTATTAACAGAAGAAATCTGTTCATCATCAATATCTTCGGCAGCTATAATTCGCCAAAATCCACAAAAAATAATTTCCAAAGCTGGAAATTATGGTATTATTGATATAGGAGCCACTCGTACTTCTATGATCTTTTACTCAAAAAATACTATTTTATTTACAGTAAGCATGCCAATTTCTGGCAGACAGATTACTGATAATATCGCGACTACGTTAGAATTAAACCAAGATTTAGCAGAAAAAGCAAAAATTTTTTGCGGTCTTGATAAAAGCAAGGCTCAGGGCATAATAAAAAATATATTAACAGATGTTGTTAAAAAATTAATAGATAAAATTCAAGAATCTTTAGAATTTTATAATTCTCATTTCGCTAATTGTGGAACTTTAGAACAAATTCTGCTTTGTGGCGGAGGCGCAAATATAAAAAATTTAACTCAAATTATTAAACAAGCAACAAATATTGAAGTAAAAATTGGAAACTCCCTAATTAACTTAGCTAAAATTGATAAAGAATTCTCAAAAATTTTTAATGAAGAATACACGCTTGATCTTGATTTACTTAAAAAAAATAATAAAAATAACCAAAAATCAATATCAATTACACAAGATATTAATTCAACTTTTGCCACAGCCATCGGCTTAGCCTTAAGAGGCATTATAATAGACGAAATATAATTTTATGTTAGTTTTAAATTTAATTTCAGAAAAATTTAAAAAAGAAATAAAATTAAAACATTTTTATCAATTAATAAAAAGGATAAATTATGCTTTAGTTATTACTGCTACTGCTATAGCTACTATTTTATTATTCGCTAAAATTGTTTTACAAAATAATTTTATTGAAATTATAGAACAAGCTAATTTAGTTACTAGAAATAATCAAAATTATAATAATAAAGTAAAAGAAATTAATAATAAATTAAAAGCTGTATCCACAATTCAAAACGACTTTATTGTTTGGTCAAAAATAATTGAAGATATATCAAAAATAACTCCAACTAATATTACATTAAATCTAGCAAAAATGGATTCAACTAACAGAAATATTAAATTGCAAGGTATAGCAAAACAACGATCTGATTTATTAGAGTTAAAAAGTAATTTAGAAAAATCCACTCTATATAATAGCATAGACTTTCCTATAAAAAATCTTTTAGAAAAAGAAAATATTATTTTTGAAATTAACGCTAAGATTAATCCTTAGATTTATGAAGTTAATCAATTTACCAAAAATTAATTTGTTAAAAAAGATTATAATAAATTTAATTATTTTTTTATCTATTATTTTTGCTTTGATATTTTCTATTATTTTACCAACAATCAAAGATATTAATTATATGGGCTCCGAAATTGAAATGCAAAGAATGAATTTAGAAAAACAGTATATTAAAACACAAAATTTAAAACAAATATCAGCGAATTTAAACAAAATAGAACCCACGCTAAGCAAATTAGACCAAGTTTTTATAAACAAAAATAGCGAACTGGATTTTGTTACTCTTATTGAAAAAATTGCTACAATAAATAATATTAATCAAAAAATTAACCTTGGAAGCGATCAATCAATAAAAAATGAAACCTATAAAAAAATTCCGCTCCAACTATCAACTCAAGGAGATTTTATTAATCAACTTAATTATTTAATTAGCCTTGAATCACTCAATTTTTATATTAATATAAAATCTTTAGAAATATCTAAACAAGAGATTAATATTGCTAATAGTGAAAAACTATCACCAACATGGCTGAATCTTAAATTAATTGCTGATACTTATTGGCAATAAATTATTTTTTTATTATTCACGCAAGTCTAAAAACGAAAATTCAATTCATTATTAAATGTTATTGAAATAAATTACAAATATGAAATTTAGTATAACAAAAATAACCCACAGAATAATTAGCCGCTATATTTATAGCTTATTAATTATTTTTATAATAGCAACACTAAGTTATCTATTTTTATTTCTTTACAAAAATTTTTACCAAGTAATTATCCAAGCAAAAGAGATTCCAATATTTAAAGAAAAAGTTGCGAAAGAAATTATTGACGTTAATGAATTTAATAAAGTCATTGATAAATTAAACCAAAAAATAACACCATCTAAAATCACTTCAAAGCTTAATGACCCATTTTGATTAAAAAGGGTTTGTTACCGAATACCGTATCCGGCGACAGACCCCTTACTTAGGCGCCATTTGACGCAATCTTTTTATAATTTTTGGTAAAATTTCTATAACTTTTTTAATTTCTATTAACGTAGTATTTTTACCTAAAGTAAATCTAATTGAGCTATGAGCAACTTCTTCGTTGATTCCCATAGCCAAAAGCACAGATGATGCTTGTAAACTATTTGAAGCGCAAGCAGAGCCAGTAGAAACAGCTATTCCTGCTAAATCAAGAGAAATTAAAATTGCCTCCCCTTCTGCTCCAAGAAAAGAAAAATGAGCATGAGATGGCACAGATTGATTTAAATCAGTATTCAAAATAACGTCTGGTATATTTTTTATAATTCCTGCGATTAACGATTGCCTTAATTTGGCTATTTTTTTATTATTTTTTTCTATTGTCTTTTTATCTAATAATTTTATAGCCTCTCCCATTCCTACTATTCCAGACACATTTAATGTACCACTTCTTCTGTTGTTCTCATGATGTCCGCCAAGTTGAATAGCATCAATTGGTGTGCCAGTTTTTACAAACAATGCGCCGACACCTTTTGGTCCATAAATCTTATGACTAGAAAGCGACAATAAATCAACATGCAAATGCTTTGTAGAACAATTTAAAAAATTCACAGCTTGCGTAGCATCAGTATGAAAATAAATTACTAATGGCTTGTCTCCGCGAGTTTTTGGATCAGCTTCTTGCCATTTTTTTAATTTTAATTTATTTATTTTTTGAATCCACTTTCCTACTTCATGTATCGGCTGAATACTACCAACCTCACTATTAACATACATTATTGAAACAAAAATAGTATTATCTTTTATTGCTTGTTTAAAATCTTCAATATCAATAATCCCATTAGATTTAACAGGTAAAAAAGTTACTTCAATACCCTGCCCCTGTAAAACTTTAAATAATTCTAATACAGCAGAATGTTCAATAGAAGAAGTAATAATATGAAATTTATCATTAGAATTTTTTCTTTTTAAAGCTTTTATTACTCCAAAAATAGCTAGATTATCAGCTTCAGTAGCGCCTGAAGTAAAAACAATTTCAGAAACTAAGCAATCTAAAAATTCCGCTACTTTTTCCCTAGCAATATCAACTCCCATTATTGCTTCTTGTCCAAAGCTGTGAACTGAAGAAGGATTTCCAAAACTATCACTAAAATAAGGCAACATAGCTTTCAATACGCCTTTATCAACTGGCGTTGTTGCGCTGTGATCAAGATAAATTGATTTATTTTTTATAGACATAATATTTAGGGTCTGTCGCCGAATACTCTTTCGAGTAGAAAATTTCAAATTTTTAGGAA
>JBBTVV010000015.1:0-1145 GCA_038063135.1 Patescibacteria group bacterium | reverse complement strand
TTCCTAAAAATTTGAAATTTTCTACTCGAAAGAGTATTCGGCGACAGACCCTAAAAATTGAAACATTGAAAATTGTTTAAAAATTAAAAATTTGCTTTTATGTCTATTATTTTTTCTTTAATTATTATTTTATTTTCTGCTGTTATGCATGAATATATGCATGGTTGGATGGCTAATCGTTTAGGTGATACAACAGCGAGAGATGCCGGTAGATTAACTTTAAATCCTATTAATCATATAGATTTATGGGGATCTATTTTAATGCCAGCTTTGATTTTTATAAGCACACATGGTGGTTTGGTTTTTGGTTATGCAAAGCCAGTGCCATTTAATCCATATAATTTAAAGGATCAAAAATATGGAGTAGCTAAAGTAGCAATTGCTGGTCCATTGGCTAATTTTTTTGTAGCTTTATTTTTTGGCTTATTGCTTCGTTCTTTGCCAGAGCTTGATTCAAATTTAGTTATGTTTATTACTACTATTATTCAAATAAATTTGGTTTTATTTGTTTTTAATTTATTACCAATACCTCCGTTAGATGGATCAAAAGTGATTATGCCTTTTCTTCCTTATGTTTGGCAAGAAAAATTACTCAATATGGAGCAGTATGGGATGTATATAGTTTTGATATTTGTTTTATTCGGTTTTCCTTTAATCGTGCCGATAATTAATTTATTGTTTAATCTAATTATTGGAATTTAAGTGTTTAATTTTTTGAATTTTTATTTTAATGGGTCTGTCGCCGAATACCGTATTCGGTATAAAATTTCAAATTTTTGTAAATTTTTTTAAAAACTTTTTCGCTAATATAACTATATTCCCTTAAAACTTTTTAAAAAAATTTCCTAAAAATTTGAAATTTTCTACTCAAAAGAGTATTCGGCGACAGACTCATTATTTGAAAATTAAAAATTTTTTATGGTGGCTATAGTACAACGGTTAGTACATCGGGTTGTGGTCCCGATGAACTGGGTTCGATTCCCAGTAGCCACCCCAAAATAGTTTAATGGGTCTGTCGCCGAATACCGTATTCGGTATAAAATTCCAAATTTTTGAAAATTTTGTTAAAAACTTTTTCGCTAATATAACTATATTCCCTTAAAACTTTTTAAAAAAATTTCCTAAAAATTTGAAATTTTCTACTC
>JBBTVV010000014.1:0-1872 GCA_038063135.1 Patescibacteria group bacterium | reverse complement strand
TCCTAAAAATTTGAAATTTTCTACTCGAAAGAGTATTCGGCGACAGACCCTTTATGAAGGTTGTAAGTGTCTCTATTATTTTATCACGAATTTTGTATTTGTAAAGTTAATGCCTCAGGAGTCCAAAATTGGGTGGTCTTATACAGGGTCTGTCTCCGAATATGGTATTCGGCGACAGATCAATACAATAAATTGCTAAAAACTAATAAAAAGAATAGAATAGAAATAGTTCGTTTTCTTTTTGAGCTCACCTTCCTTTTTTTATGCTTAATCATTTAGAAAAAATTAAAGACGAGAGTGTTAAATTGACTGAAGAGGTAACACAGAAGACTTTGAATTTTATTATCACTGCTTTTGGTTTAGTCGCTGGTTTAGCATGGAATGAAGCGATTCAGGCACTAATTAATTCTCTTTTTTCAATTAGCAAAAATACTATTTTAGCTAAATTTATTTATGCCATTTTAATGACGTTAATCTTGGCTTTGATAACTATTTATTTAGCCAAGGCATTAAATAAGAGCAAAAAATAGTTTTTATGGTTATTTGGGTCTGTCGCCGAATACCGTATTCGGTATAAAATTTCAAATTTTTGTAAATTTTGTTAAAAACTTTTTCGCTAATATAACCATATTCCCTCAAAACTTTTTAAAAAAATTTCCTAAAAATTTGAAATTTTCTACTCGAAAGAGTATTCGGCGACAGACCCTATTTATTATTTTAAGATTCTAAAATTTATTTTATATGGATTTAATTAGATTAGAGGACGTACTAAAATCTGAACCATCTTTTAGATTAAAACAGGCTAAACAGGCTGTTTTTGTTGATTTAATGGATAGCTGGGATAAAGCTACTATTTTTTCAATACAATTAAGAAAGGAGCTAAATGAAAATTGTTCTTTATCTATTGATGCTGATTTTTTTCAATCAGCAAAAGAAGATTCTATAAAAGCGTTAATAACTTTGAGTGATGGTTTAAAAATAGAAACAGTTCTTTTGAAGCATAGTGATGGACGTAATACTGTTTGTTTATCTTCTCAAGTTGGTTGTCTAATGGGCTGTTCATTTTGCGCTACTGGTAAAATGGGTTTTAAAAGAAATTTAACTATTGAAGAAATAATTGAGCAAGCTGTTTTGTTTGCTCGTTTATTAAAAAAAGAAAATAAACAAATAAATAATTTGGTTTTTATGGGTATGGGCGAGCCGTTTTTAAATTATGACAATGTTTTAGGCGCAATTAAAATGTTAAATAATAAAAATCATTTGAATATTGGCGCTAGACATATTTCTATTTCAACTATTGGTATAATTGAAGGTATAAAAAAATTAGCTAATCAGTCATTGCAAATTAATTTAGCAATTTCTTTGCATGCGCCAAACAATGAATTACGTATTCAAATTATCCCCGCTAATAAAAAACGTTCAGTTGAAAAAATTATTGATGCTATTAATTATTATCTTAATAAAACAGGAAGAAGAGTGATGATTGAATATATTATGATAAAAGATTTTAATGATTCACCTGAATATGCGCGTCAGTTAGCAGAGCTACTTAAGCAAATTAGTCGTCCGTTATATTTTGTTAATTTAATTTCTTTTAATTCAACAGGAAAATTTAAACAATCAGACCCAGTTAGAATTAAGCAATTCAGAGAAATTTTAATTAGACAAAAAATTGAAACAACTTTACGTTATCGTTTTGGTCAAGACATAAAAGGCGCCTGTGGACAATTGGCAAATTAAATTTGACATTATTTTTTGATTGCATTATTATTTAACATAGTAAAGGCTAGTTGTTTTATGACAAACTGGCCTTTCTGTTTAATGGGTCTGTCGCCGAATACCGTATTCGGTATAAAATTCCAAATTTTTGTA
>JBBTVV010000013.1:0-1598 GCA_038063135.1 Patescibacteria group bacterium | reverse complement strand
GTTATATTAGCGAAAAAGTTTTTAACAAAATTTACAAAAATTTGAAATTTTATACTGAATACGGTATTCGGCGACAGACCCATTAATTGAATTATTACATTCCTGGTATATATTTTTTAAAATTATCTAATAGTGTCCCTTTTAAAGTTTGTTTTATTCTATTTCTTGCTTTTCCTGTTTTGACAAATTTTAACCAGTCGCGATTTGGATTTTTACGTTTTTTTTCAATTATTATCTCTACTAAATCTCCATTTTTTAACACTTGACTTAGTGGAGCAATTTTATCATTGATTCTAACGCCTGTTGCTTGAGTGCCAATATTAGAATGAACAGCATAAGCAAAGTCTATTGGAGTAGCTCCTTCTGGTAAGTCAAATGCATCTCCTTTTGGAGAAAATACAAAAATGCGATCATGAAATATGTCAAATTTAATTTGTTTAAGAAAGTCATGAGTATTTTCAGTTTCATGTTGAATTTTTAATATTTCCTTTATCCATCTTGGTTGTTTTTTTAAATTTTCTTTATTATTATTATTTGTTTTATAATTCCAATGAGAGGCAATTCCATATTTTGCTTCTTCGTCCATTTCTTGTGTTCTGATTTGAAATTCTGTTGTTTTTCCGTCTAGTCCGAAAACAGTAGTTTGCAAACTACGATATCCATTGGGCTTTGGCATAGCAATGTAATCTTTAAAACGGTTGGTTTTTGGTTTCCATAGTGAATGGATAATTCCTAAAACTTTGTAACAATCAGCAACAGTTGAAACAACAATGCGTAGAGCAAAAACGTCATAGATTTCATCGAATTGATAATTTTTTTGTTGCATTTTTCTGTAAATACTAAAAAGATGTTTAAATCGGCTGGTAATTTGAAAATCCATTTCTTCCTTTTTAAGTCTATTGCCTAAAATATTTTTTATTTGTTGAATATATTGATTATTTTCAATTTTTTTCTCTACTTCATATTTATATTCTAGATTTTTATATTCTTCTGGTTGTAAATATTTGAAACAAATATCTTCCATTTGCCATTTGAGTCGCCAAATTCCTAGAAGTCCTGCGATTGGCGTATAAATTTCCATAGTTTCTTTTGCAATGCGTATTTGTTTTTCAGGCGGTAGAGAATCTAGCGTGCGTAAATTATGTAAGCGGTCAGCAAATTTAATTAAAATAACTCGTAAATCGTGCGCCATAGCTAAGAACATTTTGCGTAAACTTTCGCGGTATCTTTCTATGCCTCGATATTTTATTTTGCTTAATTTTGTTACACCTTCTATTAGACTAGCCACTTCTTCTCCAAAATTTTTTGCAATTTCTTCTAATGTATATTTTGTGTCTTCAGGTACGTCATGAAGCAGTCCTGCAATAATTGTGTTAATGTCGGTTTTCATTTGCGCTAAAACAAAAGCAGTGTGCAAACAATGTTGAATATATTGTTCGCCACTTTTTCTAAGTTGATTGCTATGAGCTTTTTGAGCAAATTCATAAGCTAACTCTAGAAGCGAAGTATCTTCGTTAGGATTATTTTCTTTAAATTTATTTATTATTAGATTAATAGTCATAAAATAATGTGAATTTGCAAATAATGGGTCTGTCGCC
>JBBTVV010000012.1:0-3353 GCA_038063135.1 Patescibacteria group bacterium | reverse complement strand
GTGCGGTCGGCAATGCGGAAGTTCGAATCAATCTTTTTAAAAAAATCCCGAATTCTTTCGGGATTTTTTTGTTTAGCGTATTTTTCGGCTTGGTAAATTATTTTTCATTTTTCTAAACTAATTATTTTTTTTCTTTTTCGTTTTTCTTTCCCTTTTCTCCTGCTACAGCGCCAGATGTTGCTTCCTTGCTTTTAACTTCAGACGCAACTTCTGCTACTGGTTGTCTTATTTCTTTTTCCTCTGTTACTTCAGCTACGCTAACTACAACTTCATTAGTTTGACTTACTAATATCATTCCTTTTGGCAATACTATATCATTCAAATGTATTAAATCAGCAAAAGTTTTTAATTCAGATAAATCAATATCAATGTGGTCAACTAAATCTCCAGGTAAACACTCTACTTCTACGCTGTCTACACCTTTAATTATAGTACCTCCTAATGTTTTAACAACAGGCGCTTCACCAATAAAATTAAAAGGAATCTCAGTGGTAATTTTTTTATTCATATTTATCTGATAAAAATCAATATGAATAATATCACCTCTAATACTATCTTTTTGCACGCCCTTAACAATCACCTTAATTGACTCTTTCCCATCAATATTTAAGTCAATTAAATTAGATTCACCTGCTAAACGAAAAACACGATTAAATTCGTTTTGTTTAATCTTTATATTAACATTATCAAAGCCTGGCCCATAAACAACCGCCGGAACATAGCCCTCGGCTCTATTTTTTTTAGCTTTGTCGCTATTCTCTTTACTTCTTGTTTGCGCATCTAACTTCATTTCTTTAGCCATAAAATAAGCAGTTAAGGTCTGTCGGGGATACTTTTTTTTCAACAGAACCGATTAATTAATAATTTATTTTTGATCTAATAATAATACTTTCTATTACTCCGACTAGCATTAAACTTGAAATCATTGCGCTACCTCCATAACTTAAAAATGGCAAAGCAATACCGACTACAGGCAGGATGCCTATGTTCATACCAATATTAATAAACATTTCAATAAAAATCAAGCACATGACACCTAAAATAAAAAAAATGCCGAAATCATTGTTAATTCTTCTTAAATGATAAAGGCATCTATAAAAGAAAATGGCAAAAAATAACAATACCAAAAACACCCCTATAAAACCTGACTCTTCGGATACTACTGCAAAAATAAAATCAGTTTGAGCCTCTGGCAGAAATTTTAACTGCGACTGAGAACCAAAGCCCAAGCCACGGCCAGTAATTCCTCCTGAACCAACAGCAATAATAGCTTGAGAAATATTATATCCTTGTTCTAAAGAACTAGACGATGGATTTAAAAAAGTAAGGATTCTTTCTTTCTGATAAGTTTTAAAGAAAAACAGCCACGACATTGTCATAGTCATAATCATAATTAAAACTATTGCTAATAAATACTTTTTATTCAAACCAATTAGAGTTATTAAAACAAACCAAAGCAAAAAAAGCATTAAAGCCGAACCAAAATCAGGTTGAGCTAAAACTAAAACAAGAAAAACAGCCAAACCGCTTCCTGTTAATAACATATGCTTTAATGGGTTTATTCTTATTGAAGCTGAAGAAAAATAACGAGCCAAAAATAAAATTAAAATAAATTTAATAAATTCAACAGGTTGTAAGCTAAAACCACTCACATCAAACCAACCTCTAGTGCCACGAATAGTTTGACCGAACACTAAAACTCCTAACAAAACAACTACTCCTAATATAAAAAAATAATTACTATAACTTCTTAATAAATGATAGTCAAAAAAAGCAAAACAAAAAAGCAATAATAAACCGATAATCACAAAAAAAAATTGCTTTTTAAAATTAAATAAATCAGCAGTATTTTGGCCCAATGCAACACTATAAATTTCAGCCAAACCGAAACAAACCAAAAGCAAAACTGCTGAAAATAAAATCCAATCAAATTTTCTTAAATATAAAAAAAAATTATTAAACATAAAAAATAACCATTAATGGCTATGGGGTCTGTCGCCGAATACTGTATTCGGCGACAGACCCGCTATATATCAAATAAAACCAGAACGCCTTAATTTTGATTTTTTTATTAATTTTAAATTTATTGATTACCCGATTGAGCTTTGCCTTCATATTTAACATAAATATCCTTATCTAGAATATTTATATCTGGAATAATTTTTACCTCATCAACGCGACCCATATTACCTGGCCAGCTTAATTGAATTAAACGAGTCTGTCCAGCCATAAAATCAGATAGAGTATATTTATTAATATTAATAACAGTATTATTGCTAAAAAATAAAATTAAATAATCAACAAGCCAATAGTTATATGGTGTTTTATTATAAGAATTATAACTCAATTGATTTAATTCTAATTTTTGCGATAGCTCACTTTGATTAGCTGGAATAAATTTAACATCAGTATTCGCAATATTCAAATGAACATCATAATAATTCTGCCAATCATCAATCTGACGATTAGTTCTTGACCATTTTAAATTTTCAATAACTAATTGAACAACTGTTGGCTGATAAGAAAAATCTTGCGCTAAATCAAAAAAATACTTTAATTCACCAGGAAAAATAAACCCAGATTGTTGTCTTGTTTTTTTACCATCAACTAAAAAATAATAATCAAAGTTGCCCCAAAATTTTAAATTACTATTTTTTATTTGAGCAAGAAAATCATATTTTTTATTAGTTGATTGCAAAACTTGAACAGGATATATTGCCAAATCCTTAGCAGCTGACTGCACTAAAAAACGATGATCAACTCCTTTAGTTTCTATCAATTGCTGCATCATTATTTTATCTTCTTTTATTCCGCGGACATAATAATAAGTAAAACTATAAATAGTATATAACCAAGAGACTGCTGAAATAATTATTAAAATAAAAATCAATATCAAGCGCATTTGTTCAATATGCTCAACATACCACAAGCCAAAATTTAATTTATTAATAGACAATCCATCTGAATCCTGAAATCTTTTTATTTGCTGATCAATATTATCAACTGTATCCTTTTTTTTATTTGTAGGAAAACTATTTTCCATAAATTTTTATAAAGTTATTCTTAATATAGTTATATTAACATAAGCCTACTCATTATAACAATGTATTCAAGCCCATAAACATAATTGACACTTTTTAATAAATAAATTTTAAATCATTTTACTAATTCTGACATTTTATTTTTTTGTCAAATAATAAAATTATAAAATGTCATAGCAATATAATAACCATAGTACAGCAATTTAGACATTGCCTTTTTCTTGACATAACAAATTTTAACAAAATTTGAAGAATATGTTGGGTCTGTCGCCGAATACCGTATTCGGTATAAAATTCCAAATTTTTGTAAAT
>JBBTVV010000011.1:0-1717 GCA_038063135.1 Patescibacteria group bacterium | reverse complement strand
AAAATTTACAAAAATTTGGAATTTTATACCGAATACGGTATTCGGCGACAGACACATTAAATAACAAATTTCCAATAACAAAAAATACAATAATATCAAATATCTTTAAAACACTTTTTTGTCATTTATCACTAGAAATTTGTAATTAATTTTTCTTATTTTTCTTTTTTCCTTTTTTATTCGCGCCTTTTTCAACTTCACCTTTTTCAACTTCATCGTCAACTTTAATAACTTCTTCTTCTAATTTAAGCTCTTCTTTATCTGTTACAATTTCTATTTTTCCACTTTTTTCACCAACTAAATCTAATTTCCAATCAGTCAAATGAGCTGCTAATCTCACGTTCTGACCATTTCTACCAATCGCCAATGATAACTGATCATCAGATACAGTTATTATAGCTCGCTTTTCTTTTTCATCAAGTTTAATTGACAAAACTTTAGCAGGCGCCAACGCGTTAGCAATAAACTTAATAGGTTCTTCATCATATTCTATAACATCAATTTTTTCTCCACCCAATTCTTTAATAACGGTCTGAATTCTAGATCCTCTTTGTCCAACACAAGAGCCGATTGGATCAATATTTTCTCCAGTAGCCAGAACAGCCACTTTAGAGCGACTACCAGCCTCTCTTGCCACTGCTTTAATCTCAATTAAATTATTAGAAATTTCTGGAATTTCCAAATAAAAAACTTTTTTCAAAATTTCTTCTGAAGTTCTTGATAAAATTATCTCTGAACCCCTAGATGTTAAATTAACTGCCTTAACATAAACTTTTATTCTATCGCCTTGATTATATTTTTCTCCATAAATTTGCTCTTCTGGTGGCAAAACACCAATAGTTCTATCTAAATCAACTAAGACAACTCTGCCTTCTAATCTTTGCACAACTCCTGCAATAACTTCATGCTCTTTACTTTTAAAATCACTAAAAATCATTTCACGTTCTGCCTCTCTTAATTTTTGAATAATAACCTGTTTAGCTGTCTGAGCGGCCATTCTACCATAACTCTCATGCACTTCTAATTCTGTTTTAATTTCATCATCAATTTTAGCTGATTTTTTTAATATCTTCGCATCACTTAATTGAATTTGTGTTTTAGAATTAAATTTTCTTTCTTCAACTTCTTCATTAGATTCTCCATTCAAACCCTCAGAAATTTGCGCCGATTCAGCTGGACTAATAATCTCTTCTGGCAAATCCTCAACAACAGTTTTTACATCATAAACAACAGATTTACCATTTTCTGAATTAAAAACAACTTTAATATTCTGATTTTTTTCACCAAAATCTTTTCGATAAGCAGCAGCCAAAGCTGATTCAATAGTCTCCACTACTGATTCGTAGCTCAAACCTTTCTCATCACAAATTTGTCTAATAGCGCTTACTATTTCTGAAGACATAAAATAATTTATTTATTAGTTTATTAGTTTATTAACCCATTAAGGGTCTGTCGCCGAATACTCTTTTGAGTAGAAAATTTCAAATTTTTAGGAAATTTTTTTAAAAAGTTTTGAGGGAATATGGTTATATTAGTGAAAAAGTTTTTAACAAAATTTACAAAAATTTGGAATTTTATACCGAATACGATATTCGGCGACAGACCCATCAAACAGAAAGGCCAGTTTGTCATAAAACAACTAGCCTTTACTATGTTAAATAGTAATGCAATCAAAAAATAATGTCAAATTTAATTTGCCAATTGTCCACAGGCGCCT
>JBBTVV010000010.1:0-5440 GCA_038063135.1 Patescibacteria group bacterium | reverse complement strand
CATTTTTTGCTAATGGACCAGTAAAAGTTAGTGCGCTTTCTTTACTGTTAAATGTGTTCCAATCAACTGAAGATATTGTTCCTGTCGTTGACGCTCCTGCAGAACTCATTGTTAGAACTTGCCCAGCGATAGTAAGACCATTTGTATTATTTGCTAAAGTAATATCTCCTGTATTTGCCCCTGTTGATGTTCCTGAAAAATTTGTTGCAAAAATTAATCCTGCAAAATTAGCATTTCCAACAACAGATAATACTTGAGTTGGAGTTGTTGTTCCAATTCCAACCCTACCAATATTATCAATATAAAATACTGAAGTTGAAGCTGTTTTAAAATCAACAATAGAGCCTATTCCTATTTGATTAACCGAAAGAATAGGTAAAGTTGAAGAAGTAATAAAAGAGCCTGTTCCAAAATAAGCCTGCGAACTAGAAGCAGTAAAATTACCTCCGACTGTTATATTTCCAGCTGTATCAACCACAAAATTACTACCACCGACTGTAAAATTACCGCCAGAAACAGCTAATCCAGCGATGGCATTAACGCTACCCTTAATATCAACACTTTCACCATTTAATTGAGTTTTTCCTCCAACAACCAAATTTTCACTGCTAGAAATTGATTTTGCGCCAAAAGATCCACTAACGCCAATACTTGAAAAAATAGCATGACCAGCTGAAAAAGTGCCACCAACTCTTAAACTGCCTTGAATGGTTGAATTGCCACTTACCGTCAATTTCTTTCCAACTGAAATATTTTCAGAATCAATATCTTTAGCATTAACACCCCCGCCAAAGTCAGCGAAATCAAGTACTTGCAAAGCTTTAGTAGTAAACGCCGACTTAACAACTAAATTATCATTAACTATTAAATCACCTTGGCTATTATAAAGATCGCCTATTAAATCTGCTGATCCCAATTTAACTAATCCACCAACATTCAAGTCTCCGTCAACTTTAGAATTACCGCTTATAGTAAAATTACCAGAAACCTTATTACTAGCTATTATCGTTTCTCTGATAATTTTTGTTTCCTGTTTATTGCTATCTGTTGGCATTTCTCTGATAATTTTTGTTTCTTGCGCAAATCCTTTTACTGGAGACACTTTAATAGTTTGTTTTTTAATATTTGATGCCTCAGCTTCAGTTTTAACTATAGCTTGTTCAATTTCAACATTTTTTTTCTTAATCTCTAATGTAGCCAATTCAGCTTCAGCCTTTTTTTTCTCAGCCTCTGTTATAGCCAATTCAACTTCAGCCTTTTTTTTCTTAATATCTAAATTAACTGATTCAATTTCAACATTTTTTTTCTCAATATCTAGCTCAGTATATTTTTGAGTATATTTTTTATTTAAATTATTAGGAAAAATAAAATTAACTATTTTCTGGTAAAGTCCGCTAAACGACCAAAAAGAATTATTAGCTGCTTGATTACTAGAACTAGCTACAGCTGAATCAATAGAGCTAGCCTTAACTGACAAAGGAGCCCAAGCAAATAATATGACCACAAAAAAAACTGCTAAACCAGCAATGATTAATTTTTTATTTTTATTATTAATTTTATACAGCATATAACAATGTCTATAGGGTCTGTCGCCGAATACCGTATTCGGCGACAGACCCTATAAAAATGAGATTTACTTTGTTATTAATAGTAGCATATCTATATTTTATTTTATACTAAATATTTTTATCTTTTTATTAATTAAATAAAGTCTACTATCACAATTTATTTTTGCTTACATTAAATAAAAAATAACTTGAATACAAAATTTTATATTTTAACATTTTAATTTATTTTATAATTTTAAAAAAATATCAAAAGTTATACACAGAAAAATTAAATTAAGCACCACTCCTAATCCCTATTCCGCATTTGTAATCCGATTATTAACCAAAAAAATAATACACCAAAATGCAAACTCCACCACCAATGATCAAAATTTAAAAAAATTATTAAAAATATTAAAATTGCAAAATTAAATAATTTATCATAATTATACTCTTTTATTTTATTTTTAGAAATTAAAAATTGCCTATCCCGCTTTTGCAACGGGAAATTAAAAATTAAAGCATACACTAATAATCCAACAAAAAATATCAGCCCGAATACTCCTATTTCACTCCAGACTAAAAGAAAAGTATTATGAACTGGCTGACGATTTTCCCTAATCCCTAATTCCTGATCCCTAATTCCTGCTATAATTCCTAATTTCTGGTTCCTACTTCCACCTATAAGCCAATTCTTTTTTATAAATTGCCAATAATCTTGATACAATGACACCCTTTCTGTCATTGACTTAGTCTCCAATCTACCTTCACCACTAACACGAGTTATTACTAAATTTTGGCATTGACTAAATAATGCAAAAAATAAAACACCCATTACTAAAATTATTTTTGCCAATTGCTTTTGCAATAATATATTTTTACTTATAATCGCAAATACTATTATTACAATTAAACCTATAATCAATCCCAACCAAGCCGCGCGCGAAAAACTAAAAAATAAAGCAACGGAACAAGTATAGAGTATAGAATATAAAATATAGAGTATAGCTTTTGACTTTTTGTCAACTTCTAACTTTTGACTAATTTGTCCTATCAGTAACAATATTCCAATAGCGATCACTCCACCAAATATATTCGGGTGATCTAATCCTCCATAAGCTCTTAACCATCGTTCTCCAATAATTTCAATAACTGACACCCCTAAATCAGCTGGATTATGCGAAGCAATACCCAACCATTTATTAGCAAAACTTGATTGAATTAAAAACTGCCATATTCCTAAAAGAGCTTGCAAAAAAATTCCTGCCAACAAAAAATAAATTAATTTAAATTTATTATAATTAGCGCTAATAATCAGCCAAAATAAACCAACACCCATTATTAACCAACCAAATTTATATAATGCCAATAATTTATCTAGCGCAAAAAATACAGAAACAACCGAAGTTAAAACTAATCCTAAAATAAACCACCAGATTTGTATTTTATATTTTGTTTTAAAATTGAAAATTGAAAATTTTTGAATAATAAGAGTCTGTTGCCGAATACCGTATTTGGTATAAAATTTCAAATTTTTGTAAATTTTTTCAAAAATTTTTTCGCTAATATAACCATATTCCCTCAAAACTTTTTGAAAAAATTTCCTAAAAATTTGAAATTTTCTACTCAAAAGAGTATTCGGCGACAGACCCATAAATAACAACAAAACCACTAACAGTAAAATATCCGTCCCATACAAACTATATGTTGAATATTCAGTCTCTTCAATCTTAATAATCCAACGAGTTTGAATCGGCAAAACAAAAACTAAAAGATAAAGACTGTATTCTATAATTTTATTAATCATGTTATTAATAACCTGTCGCTGAATACCATATTTGGCAACAGCTCAATCAAAAAAAATGTAAAATTAGTTTATTTTATTAAATGCCATTTTCCTTCTGTATTCTTCTCTCCTATCATTAGAATGCAATTTAATTAATTCATCATTAATAACAACTCTACTATCACAATTCATCATACTTTTTAATTTTTGAGGTAATATTTTTAATTGCAGTTTTTTAAATTGTTGCTCTAATTTATTTTGAAATTTTATACCAAATACGGTATTCGGCGACAAACCCACATTTTTACTTTGTTGATTTTGACTATTTAATTGCCAATTAGATAAACTGTTTGTTAACCATTGATTAGCATTAATAAGCTTTTGATACGTTTTATTAATATCATAAAGTGGAGTTAATCCTGCTAACCAATAAGTAAAACCAAGATCATCTTGAGCCAAACGCAATTTCTCTAAATTTAACGCGGATAAACTTACAAAAAAACTTAAACAAATTTTATCGCGACGATTATTAATTTGCGGTCGCCATCCTAATAATTTGATAATACCAACACAAAAAAATCTAGTAAGCCAGATTCGTTTATCCTCAGTAATTATAAATAAATCAATATCACTATTATCTTTTAAATTACGACTGCCAAATAGATTAGTCATTCCTATCATTTTTATCCAAGGAATAAATTTATAAATTTTAACAATAAATTTCGCTCTTTTAAATTTTCTATCAGCAAAATTATAGCAATCTAACCTTTCTCTAATATTTTTTTCTTTGCCAGACAAAAAATAAAAACCATTTTGCAAGCTAATTCCTTCTGTGCCATTTTCCAAAATATCAAATACTTCAACTAACTCACATTTTAAAGAAATAAACCGCCAAATTTCACTCAAAGTCATTGGATAATTAAATATATCAAAAAAAACAATCACCCTTATGATTGCTTTTTTAAGTTTTGTTGTTTTATTTTCATTATTTTGCATATTCTCTTGACAATCTAACATGGGTCTGTCGCCAAATACCGTATTCGGCGACAGACCCAACATATTATTTTTATTTTCCTCTTCTCGCCGCCCAATTAAAAACAAAAAAATAATTTTGCCATAGCTTATCAGAAGAACCATACTGATTTTTAAAAGCAAAGTAATCAACTAAAGACTCGTAAACTCTAGTTAATTCTTTTAAACGTTCCTTATTTTTTTGATCATCAATAGTTAAACTCAAAAGCTCCAAAGCTCTTTCAAATGCTTTTTGACTATATTCCACATTATCTTTTTCTTTCCATTTAATACTTCTTTCCACTTCGCTCCCAATATTAGCCATCTGTTCAAAAAATGTTAATTTTTTCCAACGTCCACTAGCTAATTGTTTGTGTTGAATACTCATTTTATTATAAGACTATTTACTATTTCTATAATTTTCTTCTGTATTTCCAAATTATCAACACTACGACTTCTATTTTCTTGCGATGGACGCAAATTTATCATAGAATCAAATTCAATCCAATTTTCATCATTAATCTCTGGATAAATATTTATACCCCATAAATCTTTTTGATATGACTTATTTTTTAAAAGAGAAGCTTCTTCATCGGCGTGTAATTCAGCGTCTACAACCATAATTTTTTTTTCAACATCAACCACCGCCTTGACTAAACTGCCAAACATCTTTTTTGCCATTTGCTTTAATTCTTCTAAGCTAATTTTATTTACTATTTCTATAGTTTTCATTTTATTCTATTATTCTTTTAACTTTAATAAATCGATCCTCTTTTTCAGGCGCGTCAGCTAAAGCTTCTTCTACTTCTTTTTCATCCCAATCTTTTACAATATCCTCTCGCAAAACATTTTCTAAACCAGTGACTTGCGCAGTTGGCTCAACGTCTTTAACATCAACCTCCCTTAAAAGATCAATGTAATTTAAAACATCCGACAGTTGACTGCCATACTTCCGTAGCTCCTCATTAGTTAAATCTAAACGAGCCAATTTCGCAATATGTTGTACTTCTTGTTTTGATAACTTCATAAAATAGTTTAATTGGTCTGTCGCTAAATACTCTTTCGAGTAGAAAATTTCAAATTTTTAGGAAATTTT
>JBBTVV010000009.1:0-9457 GCA_038063135.1 Patescibacteria group bacterium | reverse complement strand
TTACAAAAATTTGGAATTTTATACCGAATACGGTATTCGGCGACAGACCCATTAAAGAAGACTCTACAAATCATTTCCAGAATAGGATAGATTAAAACTTTTGTTTATTAGAGGAAAGTCGGGAACTATATTATCAAATCCGGCATTTTTGAGTAGAGACCAATTTACAAATGAAGGATCGCGAGGAGCAACTCTGCTAATATTTCCATTAGAATCTGTTGTAATAAAATATACAATCTCTCCTCGCCAACCTTCAACAATGCTTATTGCTAAAGCATTTTTTTTGAATATAATATTAAGATTAGATATATTAATGTGTTCTTCTGATAATCTATTTAATGCTTTTTGAATGATTTCAATTGATGAATATACTTCTTTGATGCGAATATGAAATCGCGCATAAACGTCACCGTTTTTTTCTGTTGAAATGTCTCCAACTGAAATTTCGTTATAAGCAGCATATTGATAATCAACTCGTGCGTCACTTGATATTCCAACTGCTTTTCCAGCGATTCCTACTGCTCCATGATTTTTAGCAGCTTTATAAGAAAGTGTTCCAGTATTTTTTAGACGATTTAAAAGAGATGTGCTATTTTCTGCTACAGCAATAATTTCTGAAAAATCTTTAAGGATATTTACAAGATCATTAGATAGTTTATTTTTTTCTTCAGTATTAATATCTTTTGTTACTCCTCCAATTTTATTAACTGCGCGTAAAAATCTACTGCCTGTAATTCTTTCATTTATTTGCATTATTATTTCTCGTAGGCGACTGCTTTGACTTCCGCCAAAATTAAAACCAGTATCTAGCATAATAGCTCCAATGTCTCCGAAATGATTAGTTAATCGTTCTAATTCAGCATAAATAATTCTTAAAAAAAGCGCGCGTTTTGGCACAGAAATGTCGCTTAATTGTTCTAATGCTTGGCAAAAAGCTAACGAATGGCTAAAAGAACTATCGCCAGAAATTTTTTCTGACAAACGTATTTTGTCATTAAGTGGAAGAACTTCAAATAATTTTTCAGTACCTTTGTGCGTGTATCCAAGTTTTGGCTCTAAAAGCATAATACTTTCTCCAGCAACGCTAAATCTAAAATGTCCTGGTTCAATAATTCCAGCATGAATAGGTCCTACAGGAATTTCATATATTCCTTCGCCTTTAACTTTTTGAAATTTATATATTTCATTGGCATCCTCTGGTCGTGTTTTCCAATCAAAATCTTTTCTTAATGGAAATATATTTGCCGGCCAATTTTCATGAAGAATAATTGGTCTTAAATCAGGATGTCCAACAGGAGTGAGACCAAAAAATGTTTGTATTTTTTTTTCGTAATCCCATGCTTTGTGAATAGATAAAGCTAGTGAAGGGAATTCAGTTGTATTTTCTAATCTAAAAAAAACTGCTATAAAAGCATTTTCTTTTGGAGCTCCAAAAATATACCAAATTTTAAAACATTTGTTTTCTTCTCTTTCATCTGTAGCAGTAATAAGTTTAAGTGAAAGATTCTCATTGTTATTTAAATTATTAACAACATCTTTTATTTCTAAAGTAGAGGTTTCAACAATAGCAATATTGTTAAAAAATTCAATTTTTGTATTTTCGGGAATATATTTTTTTATATTTTCTTTAATCATATTAGTAATGTAAAGCAGCATCATTAATTAACGTGTATAAAAATGGTGGGATGTAAAAACTTAAACAAATTATTATAATTAAAAAGATAGCAGGTGGAAAAATTAACCAAATATTACCTTCGCCAACTTTAATGTCCGTAGAACTTTCCCCAAAAAACATGGCTGTAATATGTTTCAAGAATCCAATAAAAACAATTGTCATAAAAAAAATGGCAATAATGGTAATGATTGGATGTGTTTGTATTCCAACAGAAAGTATTTGCATTTTTGTGAGAAATATTCCAAATGGCGGTGTTCCAGTAATAATTAGAAAACCAGAAATAAAAAATATGCTAGTAGTAGAAATAATATTTAATGCGCCTTTAATGTTACAAATTTTTGCAGAATTATATTTAAGCAGTAAATTGCCAGATGAGAAAAAAAGAATAGCTTTAACGCAAGAGTGATAAATCATATGAAGTATTGCAGCAAAAACGCCTAAGCCTCCAAAGCCAAATCCCAGAGCAACGATTCCAGCATTTTCAATACTTGAGTATGCTAATAATCTTTTGTAATTTTTCGCATTAAATATAATTAATGAGGCAATGGCAATAGAGAGTATGCCGAAAGCAATTAATAAATGTTGACTGAATGACGCTCCAACAGTGGCATCAGTGAGTATTTTAAATTTTAGCATTATGGCAAAAGCAACAGGAAATAAAGTGCCTGATAGTAATGCTCCGATAGGCGCAGGGGCTTTGCTATAGGCATCAGGCTTCCATGTGTGCATGGGAGCAAGTCCAATTTTGGTTCCATAACCAATTAATATAAAAATAAACGCAATTTTAGCAATTAGTGGGTCAAGGTGTGTAGCGTTTGTTAAGAGTAATTGCCAACTAATTAATTCGCCTTTGCTCCATAAACTTACAGAAGTAAAATATAAAAGTGTTCCAAAAAATCCTAAAAGCAAGCCAACGGAATTAATAATTAAATATTTCCAAGCAGCCTCCATAGCTGAAGGTTTATTGTAAAAGCTAATAAGAAATGCAGTAGATAGTGTTGTTAGTTCAATGGAAATCCATGCAAATATTGGACTACTAGATGTTATGGCTAAAAACATTGCCAATAAAAAAAGATTTAATAAGATAAAATATTGTTTTACTCTTGTAAATCCAATAATATTTTTAGCTGTTTCTTGTCGGAGATATTGTATAGAATAAATGGTCGTGGCAAATTCAATCAAACCAATTATTAGCATAATAATTGCTCCTAAAGAATCAACAGAAAAAAAGGCAAAAGGAGAATATATTCCAGAAGAAGAAACTTTAAGAGCAATAATGATAGATCCAAAAAATGCAATAGCAGAAGCAAAAATAGAAAAAAATTCAATAGTGCCTCTATGTTTAATTAATAAAATTATAAATGTTGAAATTACAAATGTTGTAATTATAAATAGTAGTTCCATAGTGTTAATCTTTTAAATTTTTCATACTAGTTACGTCTTGTGATTCAAAGTGTTTATAGAGCATAGACATAAATGTTGTTGCAATAATAATCCAAATAAAAATATTAAATATTACTCCTATTTGTAAACTAGGCGATTGTTCCAATCCAGCAAATACTATAAAAGCCACAATACTATTTTCCAATGAAAGAATTCCAAGAATTTGTGAAAGCGCTCCTTTGCAATTAATAATCAGAAAAAGAGAAAGAAATATAAAAGAAAGCGCGATTGATAATAGCGGTTGATTAGCAGGAATAATATTTGTAAGTGGTGTAAATTTTTGGGAATAAGCAATAAAAGTTAATATCGCAATAATAATAAGTGTAAGTGGTGTGTTAAAATAAGTACTAACTGAAAATGATAAAGAATGTTTTTTAATAAAATTAACAAAAAATAATGGCGCTAAAATCACTTTAATAATTAATACAAGCAGAACAATAATAAGTAAATAAAAAATTTTAGTTTCTAAAAAAGAATTTAATAAAATTAACATAATTGCAAATGATTGAATTCCATATGCGATAGTAGCTAAAAGATTCTTTTTTGTGAGATGCAAAAAAACAACTGTTAAAAATATTACGCCTAATAAAAACTGTAAAAATGAAATACTCATAAATTAATGGATTAGACAGATTGCCATAATGTTAAGAATAAAAGAAACTATTAAAAGATCTGGCAAACGAAAAAATCTAAACTTAGCCATGCTAGATTCAAGAAGCGCAATTACTAAACAAAAAATAAATATTTTTATAATAAAAGCGAAAATGCCAAAAATTATAGCATTTATATTAGCGCTTTGTGCAATGCCTAGTGGAAAAAATAAATTTGATCCTAAAGCAATAAAAATAAGTAATTTATTTGATGATGCCCATTCCATTAATGCTAATTTTTTGCCTGAATATTCTAAAATCATTGCTTCATGAACCATTGTTAATTCTAAATGTGTAGCAGGGTTATCAAAAGGGAATCGCGCCGTTTCTGCTAATAAAACAATAAAAAATCCGCTAAACGCTAATATAATTGGTAGAAAAGATTGGCCAGATGTAAATATATTAGCGTTAGAAATTGTAAATAGATTAGTTGTGTTGCTTGCAATAGCGACTGTCAAAAGTGAAAAAATAAGTCCTCCTTCTGCTAATGCTGAGATAGTCATTTCTCGACTAGAGCCAAATCCTCCAAAACCTCCGCCAGTATCCATACCAGCTAAAGCTAAAAAGAATGTGCCAATAGAAAGCATATAAATAATAACGAGTATGTCGCTTGTAAGCGTATTGTTTAAAAAAGACGAAAAAAGAGGGATGCTCGCGCCAACAACAATCGTTACTGCAAATATGATAAATGGCGCATATTGAAAAATCCACGAAGCGTCTTTACTTATTATTTCATCTTTGTGTAGGAGTTTCCATAAATCTTTGTATGGCTGCAAGATGTTTGCTCCTTGGCGGTTTTGTAGCTTTGCTTTTATTTTTCTAATAATGCCAACGCAAAGAGGAGAAACTACTGGTACAAAGATTAGTTGTATTATCCAAATTAAAATAGACATAACTATAAGGGGTCTGTTGCCGAATATGGTATTTGGCGACAAACCTACAATACTGTAAATAATGCGATTATTAAGGCGATAAAAATATAAGAAATATATGTGTTAATATTTCCACTTTGAATATTTTTTATTCGTAAAGATAATCCGTTAATTATTGTGTGCAATGGTTGATAAAAATATGAATGATACATATTTCCTACACTTAAAGTAATAGTTCTGGATTTTGGTAAATATCTACTTTCAGCATCATGATATTCAATTTCGTGCTGAATGCTTGGTTTTAAAATGCCTTTAAAAATAAGAATAATGGATCGAGCAAATCCTGTGGCAGTTATTTCCATGCGTGGTGTTAATTGTGTTCCGCAATTCCACGTGTCGTTAATTTTGATTTTTTGATTTTTATTAATTATATAGCGGAATGTGAATATGACTAAGAATATAGCAAAAATTAGTAATATAAAAAGAGCAGGAGTAGAGACTGATGCAAAATTAGACCCAATACTAAGATTTTTATAATAATTAGTTGAAATAAAAGAAGGAGTATTTTGAAAAATAGTAAAATTTTTGCCTATTTTTTCAAGCAATATAGTTGTGTATCCAGAAAATATTCCAAATAGAATTGATAATAATGCTAAAACTCCCATGCTTATTCGCATAGACAATGAAGATTCTTTGACATGTGTTATGTTAGCACTTCTTGGGCGAGCAAGAAATATTGAGCCAAAAGCTTTTACAAAACAGGCTAGAGCCAATCCTCCTGTGAACGTCAATGATCCAGCCGCTATTATAAAAATCCATTGCAGAGAAGGATCGAATTGCATTATTCCTTGAAAAAGTGTTTGAAATGTAAGCCATTCACTGAAAAATCCATTAAAAGGTGGCAAAGCAGATATTGCCATTGATCCTATTAAAAAGAATATAGCTGTTTGAGGCATATATTTTATAAGACCACCATATTTTTCCATATTTCTGGTATGCATTTCATTAATAACAGATCCTGCGCTTAAAAAAAGCAGAGATTTAAAAATAGCATGGTTTAGAGTGTGAAAAAGCGCTGCAATAAGACCAAGAAGAGCGAGCGAAGGCATATTAAGTGAATAAAATATCATAGAACTGCCAATTCCGAGTAAAATAATGCCAATATTCTCAATACTGTGGCAAGCTAAAAGTTTTTTAATGTCGTGTTCGGTTAGAGCGTGCAAAACGCCAAGCAAAGTAGACACCGAACCAATAATAAGAATGGTAAGCCCCCACCATAATGGAATCGGTTGAAGCATATCTAACGAAAGTCTAATTATCATATATATGCCAGTCTTAATCATAACTCCTGACATTAAAGCAGAGACATGAGAAGGCGCGGAAGGGTGAGCAACTGGAAGCCAAATATGAAATGGAATAATGCCAGCTTTTGTGCCAAAACCAATAAGACTAAATATAAAAATAGCATTTTTTACCGACAAAGGAATAAGCGCAATTCCAGATTTTATTACAGCAAAATCAAAAGATTTCGTATATTTATAAAGAAGCAAAAAAGATAAAATGATAAATGCCGTACCAACATAAGTCATAACAAGATAAAGAAATCCTGCTTTTATATTATTTTTATCATTGCGGTCATAAACAACAAGAAAATATGATGCTATTGACATTATTTCCCAAGCAATTAGAAAAAAAAGTCCATTTGACGCAGATACGACAAGTAGCATACCAATAATAAATAGATTATAAAAAAATCCTAACGCGCCAATGCTGTATTTTTTATAAAAATGTTTTATATAGCTAGATCCATAAATAGAGCAAAAAAGAGTTATTAAAGAAATGATAAAAATAAAAAAAGCTGATAGCATGTCAATATTAAAAGATGGCGTAAAAAAAGAAAAAGAATATTGATTAAAAGTAAAAGATAGTGTTTTTTCTTTAATAATTAAAAAAATTGAAAAAATTAGTCCCAATAGAGAGCCAGTAATTGCAAAAAAATTGCTCCATGCATTAGATAGAGCATCATTTTTTTTAAAAAATAAAGAACCAATCGCTCCAATGAAGAATAGTGAGAGCAAAATAAGAAAACTTATTTGTGATGTAATAATTTCTAACATATTATTGTTTTAGAGTGACAGGCCCCTAATGTCTCAAGAATATTAAGAAGAGAAAAAAGAATTATTTTAGGCGTCGGCGGATCTCCTGGAATTTGATAATTTACTGGTATTATTGAATTTACGCCATCTAAAACTGCATAAGAATTTTTGAAAATGCCACTATTTATAGCATCGTCTCCAACTGCAACGATAATTTTTGGATTAGGAGTTGCTTCGTAAGCTATTTTAACTGCTTTTGCCATATTTCTTGTTACTGGCCCAGTTATTAAAAGCATATCAGCGTGTCTTGGAGAAGCAACAAAATGAATACCAAAACGTTCAATATCATAAAAACTATTAGATAAGGCAACTAGTTCTTGCTCGCATGCATTATCAGAGCCAGCATCTATTTGTCTAATAGCAAGAGAGCCATTAAATAAATGTTTTATTTTTTTTTGTATTTTTTCTCCAACAGCAATAATTTCTGTTTGTTCACGCTCAGCAGTATTTACAGAGATTATATTTTTTGGAGTTTTAAATATTTTTAAAAATAGGTTTAACATATATTAATCACTAAGAAACTAAAAAAGAAACTAAAAAAGAAACTAAAAAAGAAACTAAAAAAGAAACTAAAAAAGAAAAAATAAAATTCTTTTGTTAAAGAATTTTATTTTTTTTGTGGACCGAAGGAGGCTCGAACTCCTGGCCTCCTCGTTGCAAACGAGGCGCTCTACCAACTGAGCTATCGGCCCATAATCAATTATCAATTATCAATTAACAATTACAAATTAGCAATTATAAAATTATTAACGGCGTAAGAGTGGGGATAATGCCCATTCTAGAAATCCACCAATCATGTCCGTCATTATAAGGGTTCCAAAAAAAATTGCAAGTATGCCTGTTAATTTATATCCTAAACGTGAACCGCCATTTGATCCAAGATGCTTTTCAAAAAAATCTATTCTGCCAAAATTTTGCAACAACCATTCTGCCTTTAAAACTATTAGTAGTCCGATAGCTATAATAATAAATCCAATTAAAATATTCATATTGAAAAATTTTTAAATTATTAATTTTTACACTTCTTTTAAAGGAGTTGAACAGACCCTTAACAATCCACTTAACCTCCCTGCAAGAACGACCGATCAAGGGCTTACCTAATATAATTTAATGGGTTATTTCTGATGCTATTGATAATTATTTCAAAATGCAAGTGTGAACCTGTTGAACGTCCTGTTGAACCCATAGCGCCAATAGCTTCGCCCTTGTCTACTTCTTGACCTTTCTTGGTATAAAATTTTGATAAATGAGCATAACGTGTTTTTTTGCCACCACCATGGTTTATAATAATTTGATTGCCATAACTACGTCCCCAACCAGCAGCCTCAATTACGCCAGCGTCAGCAGCATAAATCGGAGTTCCAATTTTGTTAGCTATATCAAGACCTGCATGTCTCCATGAATAATACTGAGTAATGTAATGACCAACAGTTGGCCAATTCATTTTATTTCCACTCAAGGGACTTATTGCTTTAGGCTTTAATAAATTTTGTATAATAGTTAAACCAGTATAAGAAACTGATTGTTGTTTAATATAGCCATTTTTTTTGCCTCCTAAAATTATTAACTGTTGACCAATTTTTAATTGTCCGCTAGCTGCTAATTTATTTGTTTCTAAAATTATAGATGTTTCAACCCCATAAGTTTTAGCAATATTTTTAATAGTATCTCCACTCTTTACCTTATAAGTAATGCCGCTCATTGGTAAAATAGTCAATTTATCTCCTGGTCTAATTAAACTATAAACGCTTAAATTATTTTCCCAAAGAATTGTATTAACACTTATGCCAAAATTAGCAGCAATAGTGCTAATAGTGTCGCTAGGTTCAACTATATAATAAATAATTTCATCTCTTTGTTGTTTAATTTTTTCAGTAGTAACTAAATTAGGTTTAATAATTGCATCGTTAGCTTGAATTAAATTTTCTTCATTTATTATGGCTTCCAGTTCATCAGGAGAAATCATTCTAGCCATTGGTTGGCTTTTAAAAGCTGGTAAATTTTCTAAATAAGTTTGTTGTTCAAGAGTAACTTGCGCTGTTTTATTAAAATATTCTTCAATCAATTGGTCGTTATCATCAAATTCGCTAGTAACTATTTTTGATAAAAAAGTTTTTCTAATTGATTCTTCAGAATAAATAGCTTGTGTTTTGTCTGTTAAATTTAAGCTTACAAATAAAATTGTTAAAAAAATAATAACAAAATGAATTATTTTTTGATTAATTAAAGCAGAAGATGAGTGTTTGCCTTTTATTTTCCAACCTAATTTTTTAATTAATTGTAAATAAATTTTATAAATTTTTACAACAATTTTATAAAAAACAAAACGTAAACCTATTTGTCCAAACTTAAAAACTACGCTAATAAAAAAAGCGGTCGTTAGCCTCTTTAAAATAATAATCAATTTTGATAAAAATAATAATATTTCTATTAATATTTTTTTAATATTTTTGGTTATATAATTTATCTTAAATTTAACAAACTAACAAAAAGACATTAACATTTTTGTTAGTTTCTGTCAAAAAATTTATTAATTAAAAATTTAAAAATTTAAAAATTTATTAATTTTTTGTTTTATTATTTTATTGTTTTGTGTTAATATAAAAATGGGTCTGTCGCCGAATACTCTTTCGAGTATAAAATTTCAAATTTTTAGGAAAT
>JBBTVV010000008.1:0-1071 GCA_038063135.1 Patescibacteria group bacterium | reverse complement strand
GTATTTGGCGACAGACCCAGATTATTTAAAAGCGTAATAAGTTGTAGAAATAGTATAAATTTATTAATAGAGTTATTGGTTTATTTGGTATTTGGCGATAAGTTCTTAATTTATAATTATAATTTAAAATTATGCAAAAAATTACAAAAGCGGTTGTGGCAGTTGCAGGATCAGGGACTAGGTTGCTTCCAGCAACAAAAACTATGCCTAAAGAAATGTTGCCGATTGTTGATAAGCCAATTATTCAATTAGTTGTTGAAGAATTGGTTGAGGCTGGAATTGAAGATATTATTTTAGTAACAAAGTGGGATAAAAAACCATTAGAAGATCATTTTGATTATAATTGGGCGTTGGTTGAAGAATTAAAAAAAACTAAAAAAGAGAAGTTGGCGGAAGAAGTTAAAAAAATAGCTGATTTAGCTAATTTTATTTATGTCCGACAAAAGGGGCCATATGGCAATGGCACACCAGTTTTATCAGTGGCTAGTTTGGTAAAAAATGAGCCTTTTATTTTTGCATTTGGTGATGATCTTGTTAAATCAAAAGTGTCTTTTGTAAAACAAATGATAGAAGATTATAAAAAGCACGGTAATTTAATAATTGGCGCGCAGGAAGTTCCTCTTAAAGAAGTTGTTCGTTATGGTATGGCAAAACTGAAAGATGGGACACATCAATTGGAAGATATAATAGAAAAACCGAGTATTGAAACTACTCCTTCTTGCTTGGCTACTCTTGGTAGATATATTTTAAATCAAGATATAATTGATATACTTAAAAATACTCCGCTTGGCAAAGGCAATGAATTATGGCTCGTAGATGCTGTTAGAGAATATGTTCGCAGAGGGGGTATTTTTATGGCTAAAGAAGTTGAAGATGGCGAGTGGCTAACTACTGGAGATCCTTTAAATTATCTTAAAGCTAATTTGGAATATGCTTTTGATAGAGAAGATATTGGCAATGAGTTAAGGGAATATATCAAGAAGTTTATAAAATAATTTAGAATAAAATATTTATTTGTTAATTTCAGTAACTTAAATTCTAACTCAAAGTTTCATTATTTTTTTGTTATTC
>JBBTVV010000007.1:0-2441 GCA_038063135.1 Patescibacteria group bacterium | reverse complement strand
ATAAATACAGCCCGGATTTTGATTATAAAGAAGAACAAGAATATCTGCCAGAGAAGTTAAAGGGGAGGAAGTATTTAAAATAATTAAGTTATCCACAATTATCAGTTGACACAAATTTATTAATTTGATAAAGTGATGATGTACTATTACAATAATACATAATTATGAATTTAAAACATAGACAAGAATTAATAAACCTGCTTACTAATATTAAAAATTCCAAATTAATGAACGAATTTATAAAAGATATTTTAACTCCAACAGAATTTGATGAAATTATTACTCGTTGGCAAATTATTAAACAATTATCCAAGGGCGTTTCTCAAAGAAAAATAGCGACTAAATTAGGAGTTAGTATTGCTACAATAACTCGCGGATCGCGAGAATTACGCGATAAAAAAGGCGGGTTTTGGAAAGTATTAAAAATGAAAAAATAATTTATGCAAAATAATATTAGAAAAAATTTTTTAACTTGGTGGCGGACTTTGAGAATTTACTCGCAAAGTCCTGGTTTTGCTTTGGCTTAATATATTTTATAAATACAGTCATCAAAGCTTCTCTCGGATTTCGCGAGAGAAGCTTTTTGTTTGCGCTGATGACTGGATATTTTCAGAAAATATGTAGCCACCAGCGCAAATCTTTAATGCGCTGGAACTTGTTCTTTAAAAAGGAGGTTTGAAAAAATGAAGAAAGCGTATGCTATGGTAGAAAAGAATGGCGAGGTAGTCTGCTATGAAGGGAAACTTCATGAATTAATGCAATTAGATGAAGTTCAGGATTTACGGGACAATTTAGAATGTCCACTTGTTTTTGTAAATCCATTTAGGACTATCAGAGAACGCGGATCTGGATTTAGGGCAAGAGGAGATGAACCAATTCTTGTTTTAGAAACGTTTACGACAAAAACTTTTAGTCGCGAATATTTTCTAAAAAAATTAAAAAGGGATACAGTTGGGGATTTAATAGAATTAGAAGGAGAAATTATACCCTCTGTGTCTGATGAAGATTTTGCTATGCAAGTTTGGCAAATACAAAATGAAGAAATTGCCGGTGGCAATGCCTCTCAAATAGTTTTGTCACGTAAGTTTCGCGGTCAAATCAAAAATATGAGTTCGATAATGTATTTTGTCCTCTATAAACGACTTTTAGAGTTAACGGGGCAATACATGACTTTTCTGTTTAATGTAAATGATGAATATGCCTTCATTGGCGCCACACCTGAATGCCATTTAAGGATTCAAAATAAAAAAGTAGTTATGAATCCCATTGCCGGAACTTTAAGAAAAACCACCTCATCTAATTTTAAAGAAGAATTAGAAAATTTTCTTAAAGATAAAAAGGAAATTAATGAGCTTTTTCAGGTGTTAGATGAAGAGCTTAAAATGATGGCAAAAATTTGTCCTAAGGATGGAGAAATTATTGGACCAAAATTGCGCGAAACAGGATCGGTTATCCATACAGAATATGAGCTTGTAGGCGAGCGCGATAATAATAACACCAGCGCAATTGTAGCTCTAAGAGAAACGCTCCATGCCCCTACTTTGGTTGGTAGTCCGATTGAAAGCGCCAGCCGAATCATTGATCGATATGAACAAGATTCTCGAGGATATTATGGAGGCCAATACGGAGTCTATAAACCCAATGGTGATTTAGACAGCGCGATCTTTATCCGCACTGCTAAATTATCAATTAACGGAGAATTTATTGTTCAAGCTGGCGCAGGGATTGTAAAAGACTCTATCCCCTTTAAAGAAGCGCAAGAGACTACAGCAAAGGCTAATGGGTTTTTAAACAGTCTCAAAGATGTGAGCAATAGAAAAAATTATTTGACAAATGTTGGTTCTGATTGGGTTGAAAATTTGTTAAGAAAAAGAAATATTCACTTATCTTTTTTCCATTTAAAAAAACAAACTAAATGTAAAGAAGTAGCGGGACTAAAGAAAGTTAGAATAACAGTTGTCAATAATGAAGATAATTTTGCTCTTATGCTCGCTCACATGGTAAGGCATCTTGGGTGTCAGGTTGAAGTAATGGACACTTTCCAATTTGACCCAAATAAATGTGACAGTGATATTATTGTCCTAGGTCCAGGACCTGGCGATATTAATGACACAAATAATCCAAGAATACAAAAACTTCGATTAATTACAAAGCAATTGATCGATAATCAAATTCCCATTCTTGGAGTGTGTTTAGGACATCAGGCGCTTGCCGTGGAAATGGGGATGAAAGTAAGTCGTCTTGAGCCAATGCAGGGCGTGCAAGCAAAGATAAGAGTGCTTGGAAGACCAGAATATTTAGGTTTCTACAATTCCTTTTTTGTAGAAGCCGAAAACTTACCTTCTGGATTTGAAGTAAGTAGCGATATAAAAGATCGTATTATGGCTATGCGCTCTAAAAAAATTATATCTCTACAATTTCATCCCGAATCCGTTATGAGC
>JBBTVV010000006.1:0-7198 GCA_038063135.1 Patescibacteria group bacterium | reverse complement strand
ACGGTATTCGGCGACAGACCCATTAACTCAATATTATCTGAAATTAATTAGATATAAAGCTGTTGCGCTCATCAGAAGAGTTAAATTAACAATAATAGATGAAATTAACAACAAATGGATAACAAACTTATTCTCTTTATAAATATTTATTATTAATAATAAATTTAATAAAATAAAAAACAAACCAATAATAGGTAGTGTATATATTTTAGAAATATCACCAATTAGATTAACACCAAAATTTACATTATAATGCAATATTACTAAATTTTGACTAACTATAGAACAAATATAATAAACAAATACCCAATTTAATATATTTAAAAGCAAAGTAATAATCAAATAGACTCTAATATAAAAAGAATCTAACAAATGCCAACAAATATCCGCTAAATTTTTGCGGGTAAAGTAAAAATGTTCAGTTATTTTTAACCAGTCTATTTTCATAAATATAATCATACCACATCTTCTCTAAAAATCCACCTCATCCTCTCATTTAATTTACCCCTTGTGGCAACAAAAAACAAACAGTATAATGTAAATAATGAAACAATTTTTTAAAAGTGAATTTTGGGAAGTTGGTGGAATCAAGTATTTAGTAACAGTTTGGATAGAGAAAAAAAATAGGATCACAGCTTCATTCAGCAAAAAAGGTATTAACATAAAAATGCCTTATTTTTTAAATAACGAAAAAAGACTTAAAGAATTAATAAAAATTAAAAATTTAATTGAAAAAAAAATTTTGAAAAATCCTAAAAAATTTGAACCAAAAATTCAAAAAGAATATAAAGATGGGGATGTATTAAAAATTGGTAATATTGAATATTTTCTTAAACTAGAATTTAAAAATAAACAAAGCAGTTCTGTGTCAATAATTAACCAGATAATTAATTTGTCTATTTCTGACAACCTTTCTAAAGAAAATCAAAATAAACATATATCAACGTTGCTAAGCAAAAGCATTGCTAATCAAAGATTGCCTGAACTTCAAAATAAAATTAAAGAATTAAATCAAAAACATTTTAATCAAAAAATAAACCAAACAACTTTAAGTAAAGTATTAAATTGTTTCAAAAAGCGTAAAATAAATAAAATTTCTTTTAAACACAATAAATCAAACTGGGGCAGTTGTTCTAGCGCGGGAAATATTAATATTTCAACTAGATTACTTTTTGCTCCAAGCGAAGTATTGGAATATGTCTGTATTCATGAATTAGCTCATTTAATTGAAATGAATCATTCAAAAAAATTTTGGACTATAGTAAAAAAAATACTACCCAACTATAAAGAAAAAATAAAATGGTTAAAAGAAAATAATAATATTTGCGAATTTTAATATTAAAAAATTTTATGTTATAATGGGTCTGTCGCCGAATACAGTATTCGGCAATAGACCCAATAAATTTGTATTTTATATTTTGTATTTTTCTTACTTATCTTATTTCTCTATGATAAACGATGAACAGATAAAACAAATTTTAATTAAAGCTGAAATTGTGCCAATGGTAGAATTTGATAAATTAGCTACTGACGCAAAACTTTCTAATAAAAAAATTACAGACTATCTTATTGAAAAAAGAATTCTTACTAATGCAATTCTTTATGAAAGTATTGCCAATTTTTTTAATATCCCTTTTATTGATCTTAATAATCAAATAATACGCAAAGATGTCTTAATGAGTATTCCTGAACCAATTGCAAGAACTCATCAATTAATTGCTTTTGAAAGCGATAGTAAAATAATAAAAATAGCAACTTTAGATCCTGAAGATTTAGAAATTTTTGAATTTATTAAGAAAAAAACAAACTTAGAACCAGAAATTTATTTAACTACACCTGAAAAAATCAACGAAGCAATAAAACAATATCACAAAAGCTTAAGCACTGAATTTAAAAATATATCTGACAAAGAAACTGATGCAGATAATGAAGAGAATTTGGAAAAAATGGCAACAGATTTACCAATTGTTAGAATCGTTGATACTTTATTAGAATACGCTATTTTTGAAGAAGCTAGCGATATTCATATTGAACCAGAAAAAAAAAATTTAATTATTCGCTATAGAATTGATGGTATTTTAAGAAATGTTATGGTCTTACCTAAAAATGCTCAATTAGGCGTTATTGCCCGCATTAAAATTTTAGCTAATTTAAAAATTGATGAGCATCGTTTACCTCAAGATGGACGATTTAAAATTTCTGCAAAAGATTATAACATTTCTTTTCGTGTTTCAATTATTCCAACTTTTGACGGTGAAAAAATTGTTTTGCGTTTATTAAATGAAAAAGCGCAAATATTAACGTTAGAACAGCTTGGTTTTCAACCTAGCAGTTTAGCTATTGTTAAAAAAAATATTTCTAAACCGCATGGAATGATATTAGTAACTGGTCCAACTGGATCAGGAAAAACAACCACTCTTTATACTGTGCTTAATATTCTAAATACTCCTGAAGTAAATATTGTCACTATTGAAGATCCGATTGAATACAGAATGCCACATGTCAATCAATCACAACTTAATCCAAAAATCGGCTACACATTTGCGATGGCTTTACGCGCATTTTTACGTCAAGATCCTAATATTATTATGGTTGGAGAAATTCGCGATCAAGAAACATCTGAAATTGCTATTCACGCTGCTATGACAGGTCATTTAGTTTTATCAACATTGCATACAAATGACGCGGTAACAACATTACCTCGCTTATCTGATATGGGCGTGCCTGCTTTTTTAGTTGCTTCTACAACTAATATTATTATTGCGCAACGTTTAGTTAGAAAAATATGTCCAAACTGCATTCAAAGCTTTAAACTAGACAAACTAATAATTAATGAACTTAAACAGCAACTAGACATTACTGGTATTATGGAAACTCTACAAAAAGAAAAAACTATTATTGACGCGAAAAAAGGATTGGAGCCTTTGCTATTTTATAAAGGCAAAGGATGCAAGCAATGCAATAATTCTGGCTACAAAGGACGTATAGGAATTTATGAAGTATTAGAAATAACCGAAGAACTATCAGAACTTATTTTAAAAAAAGCCAATCCATTAGAATTAAAAAGACAAGCCATTAAACAAGGGATGCTAACTATTGTTGAAGACGGTTTTATTAAAGCCAAAAACGGCATTACAACCATTGAAGAAATCATGAGAGTAACCAAAGACTAAAAATTATTCTAAACATTATTTAAAAATTAAAAATTTTATTTTTATGTCTATAAATTTATCACAAACTGACGAACAAATTGAAGAACAAAAAAAAGATAATTCAACTACTCTAGTTGGCAAAGTAGCTAAATTTTTATTAAAATTTAATACAATTCCGTTATCGGAAAAATTATTTTTTATTCAATATTTAGGCATCATGCTTAAATCTGGTATTCCATTATCAATTAGTCTTAATACTTTATCAGTTCAAACAACTAATAAAAGATTTAGCTGGGTTATTAAAGATGTCGCGGCTAGTGTTGAAAAAGGAACAGCTTTTACTGAAAGCTTGAAACCACATGAAAAAATTTTTGGGCAATTTTTTATCAATATGATAGAATCAGGCGAAATTTCCGGAAAACTAGAAGAAACATTGGCGCAACTTTATATTCAATTTAAAAAACAATATGAATTAACATCTAAAGTAAAAGGAGCTATGACTTATCCTATTGTTATTCTTACAGCAATGCTTGGCATCGGCACTTTTATGATGATCGTTGTTGTGCCACAAATAACAGTAATGTTTAAAGAATTTGACGCTGAATTGCCATTGATGACTAGATTAATTATTTCCATTAGTAATGAATTAGCGCAACACAGTGCTCTTTTTCTTGTTGGCATAGTTTTATTTATCATTTTTTTAACAAGCATTTTAAAAACTCATAAAGGCAAGTATATTTTTCAACTAATACTTTTAAAATTGCCTATTTTTTCACCTATTATTAAAAAAATTAATTTAGCTCGTTTTTCTAGAACAATTAGCTCACTTCTTAAAACAGACATTATGATTGTCAAAAGTTTTCAAATAACAGCAGGTGTTATAGGAAACCTGCATTATCGCAAAGCAATGAATGAAATGGCTGATAAAATTAAAAAAGGCGAGAAAATAAATGAAGCTATTTCTTGTTATCCAAAACTTTTTCCACCAGCTGTCATCCAAATGATTTCAGTTGGAGAAGAAACAGGAGAATTAGATTATATTTTAGGTGAGTTAGCGCAATTTTATGAAAATGAAGTTGATCAAATTATGAATAATTTGCCATCAATTATTGAGCCTCTATTAATTTTAATTCTTGGTGTAGCTGTTGGCGGAATGGCTGTTGCCATCATTATGCCAATGTACACTATAACAAGCTCTATCTAAGTATGCTTAACTTTTTAAAAAATAACGGAGGCGACATGCTAATAGATGTAATAGTTAGCATAGGTATTATCGTTTTGCTTTCAACAATATCTATTCCTTTTTTAAAAAAATATCAACCTAATCTAAAATTGAATGGAGTTGCTCGCGAACTTACGACTGATTTAAGATATGCGCAACAATTAACTGTTGCTGAACAAAAAATTCATCAAGTTGTTTTTAATATAAATGATAATCAGTATCAAATTTTAAAAATTGATACAGCAACAACTACTATTAAAATAGTAACACTAGATTCTGAAATTAATATTAAAGAAATTATCGGTCTAACTGACAATAAAGTAATTTTTAATTATTATGGCGGAGTTGTATATTCTGGACAAATTATATTATCAAATATTAATAATTTAACTGCAACAATCAATGTTAAACCATCTGGTTATATTCAATTAGAGTAATTTTATGCTAAAAAATAATTTTAATAGCAAGGGCTTTTCATTAATTGAAATAATGATTGCTTTTTTAATTTTAGTAATAGCTTTTATTGGGTTAATTCAAGCTTTTCCTTTTAGTCAAATTATGATTAAAACTGCTGAAAATTCCTCTAAAGCATCTTATTTAGCGCAAGACAAAATAGAGCAATTACTATCATTAGGTTATGACAATATTCCTGTTGGCGCAATTGAAACAAAACAACGTTTATCAGCAAGCTCAACTGATTATCTATATTTTTTTCAAAGACAAACAATTGTTGATTATATTGACAGCGATTTGCAAGTTTCAGCTAGTAGTACTGACATGAAAAAAATTTCTACAACAGTTTATTATACTAATAACGTATCTAAAACAGAAAAATCTTACAATATTTCAACAATAATTAGTCAACGATAAATGAAAAATAAAATAATTAAAAAATCTGGTTTTACGCTCATAGAAATAGTTGTCAGTATTTCTTTGTTTGTCGCTATTATGTTAATTACTGGATCAATGTTTTCATTAGCGCAAAAATCTTACAATAAAAGCTCAGACTTAGCTGAATTAACACAAAACGGTCGCGTTTGTCTTGATCGCTTATCAAGAGAATTGCGTCAATCAGTAAGCATTATCACTGAATTGCCACTGACTGATGATCAATCACCTAATCAAATATTTTTTCAAGATGGACACGACATTAGTCAAATTACATACCTGCGTTATTATTTAAACAACAATGAATTAAAAAGAGAGCATAAAGCCTATTTTTTTGAAGACGCTCCATTAATCTATGTTGTTTATAATAGCATTGACCAAAATGATAATCCTCCACAAGAAATAATTTTAGAAGATTACACTGTAGGAGAATATTTTAACCAATTAAAATTTTGGGGATCAAACGACTTAATAAATATTTCTCTTGAATTAATAAAAAACACAAATATTTTTGCTATAAAAACCAGTGCTTTTGTTAGAAACTAAAAATCTCCCTTACTTTTGACTTTATGAATTTTCAACTTTATAAACTTTTAGCTATTTCACGATTTAAACAAAAAGATGGCGTTGCTCTTTTAATTACTATTTTAATAATGTTTTTACTTTTATTTTTAGGAATCTATGTTCTTAATTTTTCTTTAACTGAAACTAAAATCGCCAATAGTCAAATCAACGGAGCAAAAACATATTATCTAGCTGAAGCAGGAATAAATGAGATGGTTTGGAAATTAAAAAATAATACAGACTATAAACAAAATTTTGAGACCAACCCAACTTGGACGGCTAGCTTTACTCGCAATGAACCCTTTGGCGCTAACAGCGGTTCTTACACAACTTCCATAGTTAATACTAGTCTTGCGCATGGAACAATTACCTCTACTGGAACATCCAACGCCAACAACAATGCTAGCCAAAGAATAATCAAAACATATATTTACAGAGCATTAGGACAAACTAATATGGGTGATAATGGCAGTTACGCAGATGGTAATATAGATATTTCTTTTAGCAAGGTAAATTTTTACAATGGCAATGCCCATTCCAATAATAAATTTACTCTCAACGGATATGGCACAGTAGTTAATATTGAAAAAGATCTTAACGCTGTTGGACAATATTCAAAAAATTGGCCAGCACAAGCTAATGTTGGTGGAACTATTCATTCAGCAAATTATCCACCTGCGGCAAGTCCAATAGATATGCCTGCTGTTGATTTTGATTCTGATGATCTTAATTCATATAAAAATAGAGCCACTATCACTTATAGCGAATCTCAATTTGATGACTTATTAAAAAATAATCAAAATTTAGTTCTTAATAATCCAATAACCTATGTTAATGGCAATGTAAAATTACGAGGCAGTCACAATTTAACAATTAATGGCCTTTTAGTGGTAAGTAGTGACATAACTATAGGAAGTAATTTTTGTTGGAGCCCTTTTTATCATTGTGGTCTTAGCTCGATTACAGTAAATCATTCAACAGGCCAAGCAGCAGGAATTTTAGCTAAAAGAAAAATCATCTTTAATTACAATGCAGGCGAAGTTAATATTACAGGCTTAGTTTATGCCAATGATCAACTTAGTATTTTAAACTTCCCTATTGGTTCTAATTTTATAGTAGTTGGAGGCTTAGTCAGCCGCAAATTAACTATAACTAGTTGGTATCGCACTCTTAATATTTATTATAATAACGATGTTTTAGCTGACACATTTGAAGTAACTCAATTTTCTCCAACAATTACAGTTGAACACTGGGAAGAAGAATATTAATTGTGCTATAATAAAAATATCAAAATAATTTTTAATTTTATAATTTTTATATTAAGGGTCTGTCGCCGAATACCGTATTCGGTATAAAATTCCAAATTTTTGTA
>JBBTVV010000005.1:0-2616 GCA_038063135.1 Patescibacteria group bacterium | reverse complement strand
TTCCTAAAAATTTGAAATTTTCTACTCGAAAGAGTATTCGGCGACAGACCCATTAGCTCAAATGTCAAAAATAATCAAGCCAGAACGAAAAAAGAAACTCGCCGAATTTCTTTACAATTCATTATCAATTTTTTCTTTTTCTGTCAGCGCGAATTTTTCCGAAGCGAGGGTGCGGCGCCCTCTCAACCCCCTCCTTCCACCGAACCCAAGCGGATTTGTCGGAGAAAAATGCTTGGGACGCGCTTCGCGCGACCACAGAAAAAATTGGCGTTGTTGCAGAAAGTCAGATTTTGGTGCCCTCGAGGGGAATTGAACCTCTATCTAGGGCTTAGGAGTCCCTTGTTTTATCCGTTAAACTACGAGGGCGCATCAATTAACAATTACAAATTACGAATTAATTGGCTATTTACCTTTTTGTTAATTCGTAATTAATAATTATTAATTGACAATAACAACCTTACAACACTTTATTTTTTTTGACAACTTTGCTAACTCTGGTGTAAAGTTAAAAAAATATAGAGTTATTACAACTCTTTTATAAATTAACAAAAACTACTATGTTTAACGAGCAAAAACAAGGAGAAAATTTTAAGGAAGTTGAAACTATAATCGGACCATCAGTAAAAATTAAGGGGGACTTTCATGGCACAAACAACATGATAGTAGAAGGCATCATTGAAGGCAGTCTAAAAACTAGCAGTAGCTTAAAAATAAGCGATAAAGCCAAAATTACTGCCAGTATTGAAGCTAAAGAAGCTATTATTAGTGGTGAAATTAATGGTCCTGTTAAAATCCATGGCTATCTAGAAATAACTGCTACAGCCAAAATTTTTGGTGACATAGAAGCTATAACTCTATCTATTGAACGTGGCGCAATTATTAACGGCAATTGCACTATGACTGCGAAAGAAGAATTAAAGAAAAACAGCTAACATTTTTTTCGCGAATTTCCGCGTTAACTTTTGCATTTTTTCGCGAATTTCCGCGTATAACCATAATGAATATTTATATTTATGATTCTTTTTTGAATCAAAAAAAATACGAACGTATTCTGGCGCAAATTGAAACACGAGTAACTGATTTAGGTCTTAATGGTAAAATCGTACGACTAAATGTTATGAATAACATCAATGAGGTTATTAACAGAGAAACAAAAAATAAAGTCAAAACAATAATTGCTGTTGGCAATGATCAAACAGTTAATAAAATAGTCAACGCCATGATCGATTGCCAAGTTCCATTAGGCATAATACCACTTGGAAAAGAAAATAATAACATTGCCCAAGCGCTAGGAATTGATTTTGAAGAAGCTGCCTGCGAAACTTTATCAGCCAGACGAATTACTAAAATAGATATCGGATTGGCTAATAATAGTTGTTTTTTATTGCAAGCTGCTATTGTTAATCAAGGCACAACTCTAGAAATCAGCCAAGATTATTCTATAGAAATTGCAAACAAAGGAGAAGTACAAATTATAAATTTATTATCACCAAACATTAACTTGCCATTAAAAACAAGCATTAATCCTCAAGATGGATTTTTAGAATTGTTTATCAAAACTCAATCAACAAAAAATCTTTTTAATCAAGTCCTCGGTCATTCTATTATTCAAATCAAAAAAGTTTTAATAAAAAACACAAAATTTCCTATTATTTTAGACAATGTCATAAGCATATCTGCTCCTGCAGAAATTAGCTTATTCAAACAAAAATTAAATATAATCGTTGGACGTGGTAGAAATTTTTAATTTTATTTATCAATAACAACTACTTCCGATTTTACTACTGTTTTTTGCTTGAACAAATATATTTGTTGTAATGCTGCTAAAACCGTTGTAACTAGCCAATAAAGCGCTAAGCCACCTGGAAAGGATAAGCAGAAAAAAACAGTTAATGCAGGCATAAAGTAAAGCATCTGTTTGTTCATAATAGCTGCCATATCCTCGTCTTTTGATCCTTCTCCTTTAACAGCCGGTCGTGTAGTAATCATCATTTTTGCTTGCCAAAACTGTGCTAGTCCTGCCAAAATTGCCAAAACAACATTTGGTTTAGCTAAATTAATTACACCAAAAGAAACATAATTAATAATTTCTGGCCTGTAAATAAACTCATAAACTAAACTCAACCCTTTACCACTTAAACCATCTCTAAAAACCTCAAAAACAGCCCAAAGAAATGGCAATTGAATTAATAATGGCAAGCAAGAAGAAAATGGATTAACTTTTTCTTCTTTATACAGCTCCATCATTTTTTTACCCATTTCTTCTTTATTATTAGCATAATCTTTTTTTAATGCTTCAATTTTTGGTTGAATATCTTGAAGCGATTTCTGTGATTCTATTGCTTTTTTAGACAAAGGCAAAAAAACTAATTTAATCAAAATAGTTAAAGCTATTATTGCCAAGCCAATATCATGGCCCGGTATAATATTATAAAAAAAGATTAATAAATTTAAAATCGGCTGATAAAAAACTACTTGAAAAAAATTATGCATAGAAATAGAATTTTTAATTTTTTAAATAATGAGTCTGTCGCCGAATACTCTTTTGAGTAGAAAATTTCAAATTTTTAGGAAATTTTTTCAAAAAGTTTTGATGGAATATGGTTATATTAGCGA
>JBBTVV010000004.1:0-7739 GCA_038063135.1 Patescibacteria group bacterium | reverse complement strand
AACTTTTTGAAAAAATTTCCTAAAAATTTGAAATTTTCTACTCGAAAGAGTATTCTGCGACAGACCCTAAATTAAAACTTAATAATCTTCTTGAGCTTCCTTTATAGGAGGCACTTGAATTCCTTTAATTGAGTGATTTTTAGTTATTAAATTTATGGAAAAGAAGCAGAGAAGTATTAAGCAAGATAAAAAGATTGTTATGATAACTGGAGTAACATTTTTTATGGTCTTAATTATTGGTTTTTGGTTATTAAATATTAAAAATATTTTTCAATTAGATCCTGCAAAAGTTAGTAAAAACAACTTTAATTGGACAGAAATGAAAAAAGAATTAAATGATATTATAATAGGAGCGAAAACAAATATTGAAGAAATAAAAAATTTACAACAAACAGCATCTAGCTCTTTGCCACAAACTAATCAAGTAGAAGAAAAAAATATAGGTTTATTAAAAGAGCATTTAATGGAAAAAGTTAGGAATTAGGAATACAGACCCATTAGAAGCGCATTAAAGTAAAAATGCGTTTGATGAGTTAAAATACAAAAATACAAACTAAATTATTATTATGACAAAAAAAGAAAAAGAGACAGAAGATGAGAAAATAGAAAAACAAGAAGAGTCAATTGAATCAGTCGATTTTTTTAATGAGAAAGAATCAAGCTTAATAGATGATGATCAAGCTGTTGCTAAAATTGAAGAAACTAGAATAGTTGTTGGTAAGCAAAAAACTGATTATGGATATGTTCAGTCACAGCCAATTATTGAAGAGATGAGCAAGTCTTATCTTGATTATGCTATGAGTGTTATTGTTTCTCGCGCTTTGCCTGATGTTAGAGATGGCTTAAAGCCTGTTCATCGTCGTATTCTTTTTGCTATGTGGAGTATCGGACTTAGGGCTGGAGGTAGATTTCGTAAATCAGCTACGGTTGTTGGAGAAGTTTTAGGTAAATATCATCCACACGGTGATTCTGCTGTTTATGAATCTATGGTTAGAATGGCGCAGGATTTTTCTATGCGATATCCTTTAGTGCGCGGGCAAGGGAACTTTGGTTCAATGGATGGAGATAATGCCGCTGCTATGAGATATACTGAAGCTAAATTGTCAGCGGTTTCTGAAGAATTATTATTTGATTTAGAAAAAAATACTGTTGATTTTTCTCCTAATTTTGATGGTTCACACCAAGAACCACGGGTTTTGCCAGCGAGATTGCCAAATCTTTTATTAAATGGCGCGATGGGAATTGCTGTTGGTATGGCAACTAATATTCCACCTCATAATTTGCGTGAATTAATTGGAGCTATTACTCATTTGATTGATAATCCAGAAGCTACAGTAGAAGATTTAATGCAATATGTTAAGGGTCCTGATTTTCCAACTGGCGGAGTTATTTTTAATAATAAAGATATTTTGCAGGCATATGCCACTGGAAAAGCTGGAATTGTTATGCGTGGCGTGGCAGATATAAGAGAATCTAAGAGCGGAAGTTTTCAAATTATTATTAGTGAAATTCCTTATCAAGTTAATAAAGCTAACTTGGTTGAAAAAATTGCTGATTTAGTAAAAGAAAAAAAGTTGGAAGGGATTAAAGATTTACGAGATGAGTCTGATAAAGATGGCGTACGCGTTGTGCTTGATTTGAAAAAAGATGTTTATCCTAAGAAAATTTTAAATAGTTTATATAAACACACACAGCTACAGGAAACTTTTCATGTTAATATGTTAGCTTTGATTGATGGAATTCAGCCCAAAGTTTTGACACTTAAAATGGTATTAGAAGAATATATTAAACACAGACAAGAAGTTATTAAACGACGCACACAGTTTGATTTGGATAAAGCAAGAGAACGTTCTCACATTTTGGAAGGTTTAATAATCGCATTGCAAAATATTGACGCTGTTATTAAAATTATTAAAGCTTCAAGAGACAAAGAGGAGGCTAAAGTAAATTTAATAAAAAAGTTTAAATTAACTGAACGTCAGACAATTGCTATTTTGGAAATGAGATTGTCAACTTTGGCTAATTTAGAAAGATTAAAAATAGAAAACGAACTTAAAGAGAAACAATTATTAATAAAGGAATTGGAAGCAATATTAGGATCGGCTAATAAAATTAAAAATATAATTAAAGAAGAAATTAAATTTTTGGCTGAAAAATATGGCGATGATAGAAAAACTAAAGTAATGGTTCATGGTGTTAAGGATTTTTCTATTGAAGATTTAGTTCCTAATGAAGAAGCAGTCGTTGCTATGACTCGTGATGGGTATATTAAAAGACTTGCGCCAGATACTTTTAAAGTCCAAGGTCGTGGTGGTAAAGGAGTTATTGGTTTGACTACAAAAGAAGAAGATATGGTTGAATTTATGTTTATTACTTTAATTCATAATGATATTTTGTTCTTTACTACGAACGGTCGTGTTTTCCAACTTAAAGCTTTTGAGATACCACAGACTACAAGAACTGCAAAGGGAACTCCTATTGTTAATTTTTTACAATTAGGCGCAAATGAAAAAATAACTTCAATTTTACCTTTAGATAAATTAGCTAAAAGTAAATATTTATTTTTTGCTACTGAACGAGGTCTAATAAAGAAAGTAAAAATTGAAGCTTTTGCTAATGTACGTCGTTCTGGATTAATTGCTATTAAAATTAATGAAAATGATAAACTTATTTGGGCTAAACCAACTAATGGCGATGATCAAATTCAATTAATTACTGCTTCTGGACAGGCTATTCGCTTCAAAGAAACAGATATTAGAGATGTTGGTCGTAATGCTGCAGGAGTTTTTGGTATCAGATTAAAAAAGAAAGAAGATGCATTAGTTGGTATGGGAGTAATTAAAAATGATAAAGAAAAATTAAAGAAATATCAGGTTTTAATTATCACTAATCAAGGTTTCGGTAAACGTACTCCTCTTAATTTGTATAAAATTCAGGGACGTGGCGGTTCAGGTATAAAAACTGTAAAAGTTACAACAAAAACTGGTAATATCTCCAGCGCTTTTATAGTTAATTCTGAAGTAATGAGTGAAAAAGATTTAATTATTATTTCTGAAAAAGGTCAAGTTATTAGATTATCTTTTAAGTCAGTAAATCAATCAGGTAGAGATACTCAAGGCGTTAGATTGATGAGATTAAAAGAGGCAAGCGATAAAGTAGCATGTGTTACTTGGATTTAAAGTATAAAGTTAAAAGTATTTTTTAATTTCTAATACTTTTAACTTTTGATTAACTTCTATGTCTAAAAAAATACTTATTGTTGAAGATGAGGACGTCCTATTAGATGTGTATAAAATGAAATTTTTGCAGACTAATTATCAAATCATCACTGCTATGGATGGTTTGGCTGGCTTGGAGTTAGCTAGAAAAGAATCCCCTGATTTGATACTTTTGGATTTGATTTTACCAAAAATGGATGGCTATCAGGTTATTAATGAATTAAAAAAAGATAAAAAAACAAAAAAAATAAAAATTTATATTTTGTCTAATTTAGTGCAAAATAAAGAGATTGAAAAAGGTTTTCAAGAAGGAGTTGACGGTTTTCTTATTAAGGCAAATTTGACTCCGACTCAACTTTTAAATAAAGTTAATCAAATTTTTGCCGAAGAAGAGAAAAATAAAAAATAAATTAATAAATTAATAAAAATTATGATTACTATTAATGAAGATGTATGTATCGGATGTGGAGCTTGCGAAGCTATATGTTCTAAAGTTTTTAAAATTAACGAACAGGGTAAATCTGAAGTAATTAGTCAGAGCGATTCTGCTTGTGCTAAAAATGCTGCTGAAAATTGTCCTACACAGGCGATCGAAGTTAAATAAATAATTTACAAGTTAGATGACATAATAATAATTTTTTTTCATTATTTTGAATAAAAATTTAATTTTAATATTATGAAAAAAATGAAAGGGGTTATTTTAGCAGGTGGGGGAGGCACAAGACTTTTTCCTAATACAAAAGTAACAAATAAACATTTATTGCCTGTTTATAATCAACCAATGATTTATTATCCTATTCAGACATTAATGAGAGCTGGAATTAAAGATATTTTGATTATGCCAGGAAAAGATAATGCTGGAGATTTTGCTAAATTGCTTGGCTCAGGAAAAGAATTTAATGCTAATTTTAGTTTTAAAGTTCAGGATCATGCAGGAGGTTTGGCTTATGCTGTTGGTCTTGCGGAAGAATTTGTTGGGGATGATAATTTTGTTGTTATTTTTGGAGATAATATTATTGAAGATAATATTATTAAAGATGTTCAGGAATTTGAAGGTGGCGCAAAAATATTTTTAAAACAGGTTTCTGATCCAGAAAGATTTGGAATAGCTGAATTGGAAGGAGAAAAAATTATTAACATAGAAGAAAAACCAAAAAATCCAAAATCAAATTGGTGTGTTATTGGGTTATATATCTATGATTCTAACGCTTTTGATTATATAAAAAAGATAAAACCTTCTGATCGTGGAGAATTAGAAATTACTGATTTAAATAATATTTATGTTAAGCAAGGAAAAATGAAAGCGGGATTTTTAAAAGGAAATTGGTTTGATGTTGGAACGCATGAAAGTCTCGTTGATGCAGCTTTTAATTTAAAAAATACGCAAAGACCATTAGAAGTTATAAAAAGTGAACAAAGAAAATTGCCTTTAGTAGTAGTTGGTGGAATTTTTTATGATACGTTAGATGAAAAATATACAACTTCAAAATATTTGCAACAGTTTTTTGCAAGTGTAAAAGAACAAAATTATAAAAATTTAAAATTAATTTTTGTTGACAATAGTCCAAATGAAGATAATAAAAACATTAAATATATAAAGGAATATTTTCCAGAAGCGGAAATAATAAGTCCGGGATATAATACTGGTTTTGGAAAAGCCAATAATTTAATAATTAGAAGAGCGATTGAATTAGGGGCTGATTATTATTTTGCTACAAATGTTGATGTAGTTTATGAGCCAAATACAATTTCAGAATTAGTTAATGCAATAATAAAATTTCCGCAAAATGGTTCTGCTACTTGCAAGGTTAAACGTTGGAATTTTGAAGACAAAGATAATAATAATCAAGGAAAAACTAATTTTATAGATACAGCAGGACTTATAATAACCAAAGAACATAGATTTATTGATCGTGGACAGGGTGAGGTTGACTATGGTCAATTTAATAATGAAGCTGAAATTTTTGGTCCATCTGGCATGGCAGCAATGTATAATATTCATGCTCTTGAAGATGTTGCTTTTTTAAATGAAGAAGAAAAAAAAGAATATTTTGATGAATTAATGTTTATGTATAAAGAAGATATTGATTTGGCTTATAGATTACAAATAGCAGGATACAAAAGTTTATATACACCAAATACAACAATTTATCATGATCGAACAGTAGAAGCAAAAGGTAGGGGTATAATTGATATTATAAAAGGAAGAATAGGGAGACAGAAAAAATATAAAGAATGGTCATGGTTAAATCATCATATAATATTAAATAAAGTGGTAGATAAAAGTTTTCCTGCTTTAATACGATTAAAAATATTTTGGTATGAAATTAAAAGTAATACTTTTGTTTTGTTTTTTGAACCTTTTTTAGTAAAACAGTGGTGGCAACTTTTTAAATTAAGAAAAAAAATAAGGGCGCGTAGAGATCAGATGAAAAAAAGAGTAAAAATAAAAACACATTTGGAAAAATTAATGGAGTAGAAATCATGAAATCATGAAAACAAGAAAGCAAAAAAAACAAAAAAACAAAAAAACAAAAAAACAAGAAAGCAAGAATTAGAAATTTATAAATATATGGATTTAACGATTATAACTGTGACATGGAATGTGAAAGATTTTGTTAGAGATAATTTTAAAAATATTTACGAAAATACGAAAAATATTGAATTTGAAATTTATGCTGTTGATAATGATTCAAAAGATGGAACAGCCGAGATGATTAGAAATGAATTTCCAAATGTGCATTTAATAGCCAATAATTATAATGCTGGATTTGCTAAAGCTAATAATCAGGCAATAAAATTAGCTAAAGGAAGATATATATTATTGCTTAATCCAGATATGCGCGTTTTGCCGGAAACTTTTGAAAAAATGGTAAAGTGGATGGATAAGCATAAAAATGCTGGCGTTGCTGGTTGTCATTTAATAAAAGAAAATGGCGAGACAGTTCCACATGTGCGTCGTTATCCTAAATTTTTAGATCAATTAGCAATTGTTTTGAAATTGCCACATATATTTCCAAGTATTTTGAATAATTATTTATATAAAGATTTTGATTATAATAAAGAAGCAATAGTTGATTCTATCCGTGGTTCATTTTTTATGATCAGACGGGAAGTTATTGAAAAGTTAGGAGGACTTGATGAAAGATATTTTATATGGTTTGAAGAAGTAGATTATTGCAAGCAAGTAAAAAATGCTGGCTTTGAAATTATGTATACGCCAGAAGTAAAGTGCGTTGATTTTGTTGGCGCAAGTTTTGCTTTAGTCAAAAGAGGAAAAACTCAAGAATATTTTTGTGATTCAATGCTTAAATATTTTAAAAAATGGCATTCAACTTGGCAGTATTTTATTTTAAAATTAGCATGGCCAATTGGAATAGGTATTACTATTATCGGAGCAAAATTAAATTTTAAAACTAAAGCAAAAACGTAAAATTATGAAAAAAATTGCAATAATAATGATAAATTATAAAAATTACGCTGATAGATTTTTGAAAGAATCTTATGAGAGTTTAATAAAATTAAATTATCCAAAAGACAGTTATAAAATATATATAGTTGATAATGTGACATCGCGAGAGACTCAAGATAGACTTAAAGAATTAGCTCCAGAAGCGATTATTATTCCAGCTGATGGCAATGGTTGGGGGTATGCGAATAATGTTGGAGCAAAAAAAGCCATTGAAGATGGATGTGATGATTATTTTTATTTTGTGAATATGGACACTGAATTTAATCCAGAATGTCTGAATGAATCTTTAAATGCTTTTAAAACTGATTCAAATATCGGGATAGTTCAATCCAAGTTGTTGCTTCATCCTCCAATTAACAATGAATACTTGCTTAATTCTAAGGGAGTCAATCTTACTTTTCTTGGATTTGGATATTGCGCTGGCAATGGGAGAAAAGATGACGCGGGAATTGAAATATGCGATATAGTTATCGCCGCTGGTGTCGGGATATTGGTTTCAAAAAAAGTTTTTCTTGAAGTTGGAATGTGTGATGAAAGTTATTTTATGTACCATGATGATATAGAATTATCATTTAAAATTAAATTGCTTGGGTATAGAGTTGTGTTGGCACCAAAGTCTATTGTCTATCACAAACATGAATTTGGGAGATCAATAAGGCAGGTTTATTTTATGGAAAGAAATCGTTTTAGATTTATGCTGGAATTTTTTAAATTACCAACCTTGATTATTATTTTCCCAGCGTTTATTTTAATGGAAATTGGGATGCTATCATATGAAATAATAAACAAGTGGTTTGGCGCGAAGTGCAAAGTTTATTGGTATTTTTTTAATCCTAAAAATATATTTTTTATATTAAAAAAAAGAGCGTTAATACAAAAATCACGAAAAATATCTGATAAAGCTATGCTAAAAGGAGTTGTAGGAATAATTGATTTTCAACAAATAGAAAATCCTGTGTTAAAATATATTGCCAATCCACTTTTTAATTTTTACTGGCAAATAGTAAAAAATCTTATTATTTGGTAATTTTTATACGAAATCCGAATAC
>JBBTVV010000003.1:0-1836 GCA_038063135.1 Patescibacteria group bacterium | reverse complement strand
ATGATTTTATTCTTTGACTTAAATGTATATTTATTATACTATAAAAATAATTATTAGTCTAAACTTATGTTAGATAAACTTTTTGGTTCTAATTTGCGAGTAAAGATTTTGAAATTATTTTTGCTTCATCCGATGGATAAGTTTTGTGGCCGACAATTGTCACGTGATCTAAAATCACAAATTAATTCATTGCATCGTGAATTGGAAAATTTAGAAAATTTTGGCATTTTGTCATCAGGTATCAATGATATACAAGAAGGTGATAAAAAAGATTGTAGTTGGCAAGATAAAAAATATTATTGCGCCAATCAAGGGTTTGTTTTGTTTGATGAAATAAAAACTTTAATTGTTAAAGCGCAAATATTGTATGAGAAAGATTTTGTAATGAAATTGCAGTCAACGGGAAAGGTAAAATTGCTAATTTTATCTGGAATATTTGTTAATAATGCTAATTCTGCTATTGATTTACTTTTGGTTGGGAAGTTTAATAAAATAAAGTTATTAAAGTTAATAAAAGAATTAGAGGATGGACTTGGGAAAGAAATTAATTATACAATTTTTGATTCGCAAGAATTTAAATATCGTCGTGACATTACAGACGTTTTTTTATTTAGCGTCTTGGATGGAAAAAAAATGGTAGTGATTGATGAGATTGGATTGAGTTAACAAGTAGATTCTAGCAAGGTTATTCATTTTGTAAATTTATGAGCATTAAAAGGAGGCTAAATGGATATTTAGCTTTCTTTTTTAATTTTCTTAAATTATTAGGGGCCTGTCGCCGAATACGGTATTCGGCGACAGACCAATTAGAATAAATTTTGTCTTTTTTTGACCTTATTGACTAAAATTAATAAAAGTGGTAAGTTTTTGTGTTATTATTAAAAAAGCTTATGGAATTGTTTGAATTTATAAATATTCTCAAAAATAGAAAGCAGACTGTTTTAGCTATTGTCTTATTGACTTTGCTTTTAGTAATGGTTTTTACTTTGATTCAACCATTTAAATATGGAGCTACTTTAAAGGTTTTGGTTATTCAAAATTTTAGTGCAAATATTGATCCATATACTGCTTCAAAATCTAATGAATATTTAAGCAATGTTTTGGCTAGAGTAATCTATTCAAATTCTTTTTATAATAATATTTTAGCTTCAGGATTTAATGTTGATAAAAATTATTTTTTAGGTGATGTTGAAAAACAAATGAAAAAATGGGCTAAAACAATTAATGCTAAAGTTATTAATGATTCAGGGATTATTAATGTAAATGTTTATCATTCTAGTCGTATACAGGCTAAACAAATTGCTAAATCAATTAGTTATATTTTGCAAACAAAACACACTTTATATCATGGCGGTGGTAATAATGTTAAGGTGCAAATTATTGATGAACCGATTGTTAGTAGATTCCCAGTTAAGCCAAATATAATTTTAAATTTAACATTAGGGTTAATTATTGGTTTATTTTTATCGTTTAGTTATATATATTTATTTCCAGAAGAGCGATTTGATGTTATTAGATTATTTGAAAAAAGCAAGAAACGTAAAAGGAGCGCGAATAATTTTTTGTCTGTTAAAAATGATTTGCAAGAGTTAAAAATGAAAAATAATTGGCAAACAGTAGGGGAGATTCTTGATCATAGATTTGTCGCGCCAACTGATGTTTTTATTGAAGAAAAACAAGAAAAAGTTGATAATGTAAAAGATTTTTTTAAAGATGAAGTTGCTAGTGAAAATTTAGTTAAACAGTCAGTTGAAGAAAGTTTTATTGGTAATGGTAATATGAGAAATGTATTTGGAAAATCACATTTGAATGATTTGTAAAAATTATTTAAATGTG
>JBBTVV010000002.1:0-13670 GCA_038063135.1 Patescibacteria group bacterium | reverse complement strand
ACAAAATTTACAAAAATTTGGAATTTTATACCGAATACGGTATTCGGCGACAGACTCATTTATTAAAATAATAGCAGAAATAGTTTAAAAAGTAAACGGATGGACATTGGTTTTCAAAAAAATTTTTCATATCAATTCTCTCATACATTTAAAATCACTAACTCCATATCTTCTTGAGGCAATTCTTTCTTACTGATCTTTAATTTATCCTCATAAGCCGGCTCAATACCTAATTCTTTAATAAATTTATCAACACCATCAATTTCAGCTGTTGATGCGCCTACTTTATAATGCATTGGAATAACAATGCGTGGTTCAATTTGACTAATAACTTCTACTGCTTTTTTTGCGTCAATAGTATAATTACCGCCAACGGGGATTAATAAAATATCAGCTCCACTAAGTTTTTCCAACTGTTTAGAATCAAGTGAATGACCTAAATCACCTAAATGAACAATATTAATACCTTCTATATTAATCTTATAAGCAATGTTATCGCCTCGTTCTTTTCCGCTAGAATTATCATGAAAAGTATCAACGCCTTCAACAGAAACGTCTTTTATTTCATACTCACCTGCGCTTGTAATAATAAAAGGATTACCGCTAATAGCATCTGTATTGTTATGATCAGAATGCTGATGACTCACGAGTACAATATCAGCTTGTCCGCTTGGTACTTTAAAGCCAACAGTTTTGTCAAAAGGATCTGTAATAATAGTTACTCCATCTAAACCAGCTTTATCCTGAATTTTAAAACATGAATGACCAATGTAAGTGATGTACATAAGATTAGTTTAAAATTTAAAATTAGTATGCTAAAAGAATTTTTAAAATATTGTTTGAAAGATTAATAAATTCTTCTTTTGATTTTTCAATATTTTCTTTTGAACCAAGCTGATTGTCAGCTATCAATGTTGGGTTAAGATCAAAAATTGCAGATCCAAGCTCTTGGCATTTTGCTGGGATTCTACCATAATCCTGAATAATATTCAATGGATTTTTCCAACTTTCTTGCACAAGTCCGTTCCTACAATGCTTTTCAGACAAATATATTCGCACTCGTTCTGGAATTTTTTCCATCCAAGCGCGATGATCAATGATCGGTTGTTTGCCATAAACATTGTAAGAATTAATAATATATCCCACAAAAAGCGGATCTCCTTGAAGCACAAATTTTGTTTCAGTATTTCCTGAAAGAGCCTTAGCAGAATTTCGCCATTGTATTTTCCATTTTTCATACATAATACCCAAATTTTCAATACCTTGAACACTAAAAGCATCTGGCATCATTGGCACGACAAAATAATCAGCCCCAAGTAGAATCATCTGGTTTAAAAGTCCTAAACTTGGCGAAGTATCAATAACAAAAATATCTATTTGTTCACTCAATCCTTTCTCTCGTAAAAACCGATCAATAGCGCTTGTTTGAAAATATCCAAGCGGTTGCCCAGAAGCAGCTTGTCCGTAAGCTGTTGAGAGTAGCCCTTCATAAATTGAAAGATTAATATCACCTTTAAGAAGAAATAGATTTTGATTAGCTTTGACTGGAAGAAATTTTACAGCAAGATTTATATCACTACCGCCTTCAATTACGCCACGCAAAACATCATAAATCGTTTTTTCTGTTTCAGAAAAAAGATTTTTTGCATAATATTCTTCTCCAATCGCAAGACGAGAAAGATTACACTGTGGATCTAAATCAATCAAAACTGTTTTATATCCTTGTTTAGCAAATAAAACAGCACAATTAAAAGCGAGTGTAGTTTTTCCAACTCCACCTTTATTATTTACAAAAATAAGTTTTTTTGATCGAATAAATTTCATTAATTATATAAATTATATAATAAAAAGCCTACCTGAACGAACTTAATAAATTAGATTTTCTTTTCAATAATTTTTAAAAAAGCTAAAAACTAATCCTATCTGCTAAAATACTTCCCTTCATCTTCATTATCATATTGCTCTTGTTTATCTACTTTTTCAATTTCTAAATCTAACTTTTGACTTTCAATTTTCAACTTATTCGGACTTATTATATTTTCTTCTGTCTCGTCTTCTGGTAAGTACTCATCAGGCGCTTCCATTTCTTCTTGCTTATGCAAAGGCATTCCGCTTACTCCTTGGTTTATCATCCTATCATATTGATCTTGAGAAATCAAAACTTCTCTAGGTTTAGAACCATTAGTAGGCCCTACAACCCCTTCTTGTTCTAATAAATCCAATAATCTGGCTGCTCTTGCATAACCAATAGAAAAACGACGTTGCAAATAAGAAGCAGATGCTTTACCTGAATTAATAATAACTTCCTTAGCTTCTGGAAGTAAGTTATCATCATTTGAATCATTGTCATTTAATCCTATACCAGCCACACCATTAACTTTTTGTTTTTCTATTACCTCTTCAATATAATCAGGCTCATCGCCTTTCTCTTTTATATAATTAACAATTCTTTTTATTTCATTATCACTTACAAAAGCGCCTTGTATTCTTCTTGGTTTTGAAATTTCAGCAGTAGTAAATAACATATCACCACGACCCAATAATTTTTCAGCTCCTAATGAATCTAAAATTGTTCGCGAATCAACGCCAGATGCAACAGAAAAAGCAATACGCGCAGGCATATTTGCTTTAATTAAACCAGTAATAATATTAACACTTGGCCTTTGTGTGGCTAAAATTAAATGAATACCAACTGCCCGAGACATTTGAGCTAAACGGATAATGCCACCCTCAATATCACGTGAAGCAGCTACCATTAAATCAGCTAATTCATCAATTATAAACATAATGTAAGGCAACTTGCCATCCTCTCCTTGCTGATGATTATTATTATAACTTTCAATATTTCTCTTGCCATGTCTTGCTAAAAGTTCAAAGCGACGATCCATTTCGTTAAGACACCATTTTAAAGCGTTAATAGTTTTACCAACCTCAGTAATAACTGGGGTTAAAAGATGTGGAATTCCATTGTAAACAGGCAATTCTACTCTTTTTGGATCAACCATAATAAAACGCAAATCATCAGGACCATTTTGATAAAGTAAACTTATAATAATAGAATTTAAACAAACTGACTTACCAGAATTAGTAGCGCCAGCAACCAATAAATGAGGCATTTTACAAATATCATCCAGCCAAACTTTTCCTGAAACATCTTTTCCTAAACCAATCATTAAATTATTTTTTCTTTTTATAAACATTTCGCTAGATAGAATTTCTCTTAATCCAACGGTTGCCTTAATTTGATTAGGAACTTCTATCCCAACTAATGACTTACCAGGAATCGGCGCCTCAATTCTGATAGGATGAGCCGCCAAAGTCATTGCTAAATCATTGCTTAAAGTAGTAATTCTAGTCAATTTAATTCCATCTGCTGGTCGCAAAGTATATTGAGTAACAGTTGGTCCAATATTTACATCTCCCATTTCACAAGATATACCAAAATTTTCCAAAGACTTTTGAATTATTAAAGAATTATTTTTAATATCTCCACTAGTTGGTTTACCGATCTGCGCATTAAGTAAATCTAGTGGTAAATCCACCTTCTTATGATTAGACTTCCAATTATTATTTTCTTCAATTTTATCAACTGCCTCTTCTGCAAATAATGCCGTTGCTGTTTTTATTTTATGACTTTTAAAACTACTATCACCTGTTCCTGCTATAATTAAATTTTCCTCTGTTTCTGCAGTTGATTCATTTTCTTCTTTTTCATCTACATAATTATTATTTGAACGTTGAAAAATTTTATTAAACAAAAAATTTATAGGATAAATTATTTTGGCAAACCAACTATGAGATCCAATAAGTGATTGCAAAGTTGCATTAAACATAAGCATTAAAGAAATAATCAATAAACATACCAAAACAACTAGACTTGCCCAAAAACCCATAATTTTAGTAAAACATAAAACAACAATCAACCCCAAGTAGCCACCACCAGCCCCATTACTAATAGTTAAATGCCAAAGATCTTGATCTATAAATAACAAATGCAATAATCCGTTAAAAGAGATCCCAAAAAGAAATAAACCTAAATAATTAGCGCCTTTTACCCAATGTTTTTCTTCATTATAAAATAAAAAGCCCAACGCCAAAATAGTCGGCGGGAACAACCATTTTCCCCAACCAAAAACAAGCATCATCCCTTGATTTAAATAAACACCCATCTGTCCTGCTAAATCAAATAAACTTAACAAACTAGTAGCGCCAAAAGCCAAAATAAAAACAATAAAAATACCCTTTTTAATATCAGGATCTAAGTCAAATTTAGGAAAATCAACATTATTAAATAATCTTTTTTTATATTTCCCTCTTCTTCTTCCCATAAATAATAAATTAATGTTTAATTCTTTTTATTATAGCATTCTTTAAATAAAAGCCAAAAAAACATAGATTTGATATTATTTTTATTATAATAATATAATAAATCTATTACTTAATGGATCTATTAAGGGTCTGTCGCCAAATACCGAATTCGGCGACAGACCCATTTTATTTTATCTTATTTTTCCAAATTTTTATCATTAATCCAATTAATAAAATTATAGTTCCTCCTGCAATAATTAATAAATATTTAAATAATTCTAATTTTTTATCTCTACTCGCTACTTGCCGTTCGTTACCAACAACAACCTCACCTAAAACGTCGCTGTTTTCTGATGTTTGATTTTGAACAACTATATCATTACTAGAACGTGGCATCAATCTTAATCCTGATTGTGTTTTAACAACTACGCCAGTAATAGCGTAAGTTTTTCCATCAACCAAACTAGAAGGTTTTATACCTGTAGCTCGTTTAATATATACAACTATTTCGTCATTTCCATCGTCCAAATAAACTGTTGAGCTTTTTCTATCAGTTACTTCACCTGTAATAGAAATTAATTGTCCAATATATTCTTCATTAACTTTATCGCAACTTAAAACTTGCGCAACAGGCGCATTTTGATGCTCCAAGATTTTAATATCAGCCAATTCCTTTGTTTTTAAACGTCGCTCTCCATTAATTTCAGAAAGTTCGCCAGCAACTTCAATATAATCACCAATTTTCAAATTAGGAAATTCTTTTTTATAATTATAAATTTGAATACCAGGAGAACCTACAATATAAAAAATCTGCGCTCCTAAAATTTCTGGCTCAACAGCTACTTTTCCTTTAACTTTTATTAAATCCCCTACTTCATATTCTTTTATTTTTTCTAATGTTGTTTCAATAACACCTTCTTTGCTAATCTTTATTCCTGCAACTTGATTATTTATTTTATCATAACTTTTAGATATATTTATTATATTTTTTATTCCGGGAGTTGGAACACTAGTCCAAAACCATTTATCATTTTCACCTCGACTATAAGCTTCATTTTGAACCGCTTCTGTATATTCAACTTTATCAATTAATTTATCTGTATTATCATATAAACTAATAATATCAGAATTATTTTTAAAAGCCCATTCACTTTTTTTGTTAGTCAATAAATAAAAATTTTCCGACTCCAGCCATAAATCATTTTTAAATTTATATTTACCATTGTTATTTTCTATTTGCCAATCTAAAAGATTAATTTTATAAGAACTTTGATTTTTTAACTCCAACCATTCATTATTTTTATCAATCCCAGCTGGATTAGGAAAAATTTCATTAATTACAACATCTCCTTTACCAATTTTTAAAAAAGGAATTAAACTATTTTGTGAATTTAAAAAATATAAATCCAAAACTTTAATATTTTTTTCTTTTTTTACATCACTTTGTCCATCGCTGACAATTAACGAAACTGTGTAAACGCCTGGTCGTAAAAAAGTATGTTCTGGCGAAGGAAGCGTTAATTTTGTACCATCACCAAAATTCCAACTAAATTTTAAATTATCGCCATCTTGATCGAAAGTATCAGAACTATCAAAAACAATTTGTTGCCCAGCAATAATTTTATCTTGAACATCAAAAGCAACTTTAGGTTGATGATTAATTATTTTAATAATATTAACAGATCCTCGCGTAATTGTTTCACTCCAATCATACTCTTCTTGTTTATTAATAATTGGTAAAATTAAATTATAACCATTACCTTCTTTAACATTTTTATATTTTACTGTCTGAATCGGTTTATCAGCTAGAGGCTGAAATAATTTTACTTCTCCAGAATCATTATACATAACAATTTTAGTTTGTTGCCTAGAAAACGTTAAATATTCTCCTGCTTTAATTATTGTGCTAGTTGCAATTTTTTCAAAATTATTTTTTTTATTATCTTCATTACTTAGACTCCAGCCAGCCAAATTTACATCACGTTTGCCTGCATTATAAATTTCAATAAATTCTGATTTAGCATCATTTCCTATTGGATTAGGCAATATTTCTGAAATAAAAATATCATCGCTAAAATCAAACTTAGATTTAGTTTCTTGACTTACTTCATCTTCAATATAAATAATATTACTAACATTTTTAGTTGGCTTTTTTGTAACAGCAAAATCATTCGCATTATTAAAAGTATTATAACCATCAAATTTTCTTGCCACGCTGAAAGGATCGCCAGCGATAGACGCGTTATTGCTTTTATCACCATCATCCCAATCACCATAAGAAACTTGATCAATCAAATTACCTAAATTATCACGAATAATTATTAAATCCCCTGCGTTATTCAAAATCCCAGCTGGGCTAGAGACAACTTTTAATCTAGCATTTCCATCTATGCCTAATAATCCTGACAAATTAGTTTTAGTTTTACTTCCATTTTCAATTATCCAACCACTCAAATCAATTTCTTTATTTGTTGCATTATATATTTCAATCCATTCAACATCATTATCAGCTGGATCAGCAACAAATTCATTAATTGAAACATTACCTAATTTATAAATAGACTGACTAATAATATTACTAACATTTGTTATTGAAGAAGTTGTAGTTGATGTAATTGTTGGAACAGTTGTTGACGATATTGGTGATGATGAAGCTTCCAACTGTTTTTCCGACAATGGCGCTGAAGGTAATTGCGCGACTACTACGTTATTAGCTGCTCGGGGTGTACCACCAATATTTTGACTAGTTTGCCAACCATTGCTTTCAGTTCTTTCCATTGTCTTTTTACTAATATTGTCTCCTGCTAACCATTTTTTATCAGCTTCAACTAAATCTATTAAATTTTTATCTTTATCTCGTAAACCTAAAACTTCGCCATTATTATCTAACGCCCCACTGTAAATTTTATCTGCTTTAATATTAGGCACACTAGTATCATCAGTACGTTCTAATAAAAAATATCCATTAGCTAAAATAGTTCCGGATAAATTAATTAATGGCACTCCATCCTGCGCAACTAAACTCCAACCATTTAAATCAATGTCATGATTAGTAATATTTTTTAATTCTAACCATTCATCATTAGCGCTAACAGTTGTGCCCATCCAAGCAATTTCATTAACAATAACATCACCAAATTCAGCAGCATTACAACTTTTCTGATAATAAAAAAATCCTGCGCTAAAAAACATCAGGATTACAAAACTTTTAAAAATTATTTTCAACATTGTTTATAAAAATTACAACTCTTAAAATTGGCGGAAGGAGAGGGATTTGAACCCTCGAAAGCTTTAACACTTTACCCGCTTTCCAAGCGAGCGCACTCGACCACTATGCGATCCTTCCGTAAATTAAAATTACAAAATTAAAGATTACTTAAGTATTTCTCCGATAATATTTTTCATCCCCTTCTCTGGTTTGCCATCGCGAGCTATAAAATCTTCAAAAGGATAAGCTCCTGGATAAATTTTATTATTAATAAATATCACTGGAACACCAACAACACCCGCCTCTTTGCCTTCTAACATTTGTTCTAATATTTTAGTTTTATATTGCTCTGTCTCTAAACATTTAGCAAATTTAATTTGATCTAAGCCAAGCTCTTTAACATTAATATTGAATTGATCAATTCCAATTAAACCAGTTTTATTATTGGCAAATAATTTATTATACATTTCCCAAAATTTACCTTGCTCAGATGCGCATTCGCTTGCTTCAGATGCAATAAGCGCGTTTTGATGAGAATCTAATAAAAAATGACGATAAGCTACAACCACTTTATCGCCAAATTCAGTTTTAATTTGTTTTAAAGTATCATAAAAATCAGCACAAAAAGGATCTTTAAAATCAGAATAAATAACCATCTGAACAGGAGCAGCTTTTTCTCCCCAAAGATGATCTGTCTCATTAATTAACCGAATCGGCTTAACTTGATTATTATTAGCTATTAATTGTTTAGCTTGTTCTTGATTTTTTTTAACTTCCTCACTAACAACATTATTAACAACACTAATATTTTTCTTTTTATTAATTAAAATAAAACCAAAAGCTAAAATTAAACAAATAACTATTAAGCTAATGATAAAAGTTTTTTTAATATTCATAAATTTTTTTATTATTCTAAACTCTAAATCCTAAACTCTAAACAGGGTCTGTCGCTCTTTCCAAATGCCACTCTGTTGCTTCTTGAAAATTGTGAGCTAAACGAAATAAGATTGCTTCATCAAATCTTTTGCCAATTAACTGCAAACCAACAGGCATATTATTATCAAATCCACAAGGAATAGAAATCGCTGGCAATCCAGCCAACGAAGCTCCTGTAACAAAAATATCCTCCAAATACATCTTTAATGGATCTTGCGATTTAGAACCTATTTTAAAAGCAACATGCGGAGCTGTTGGTGTTAATAAACAGTCCACTTGCTCTAAAACTTTATCCATTTCTTGCTTTATTTTAGTTCGAACTTTTTGCGCTTGAATATAATAAGCGTCATAATAACCTGCTGACAAAGCATAAGTGCCTAACATAATTCTTCTTTTCGTTTCTGCTCCAAATCCTTTTCCACGACTTTTCGCGTAAATATCAAAAAGAGAATGAATATTATTTTTTTCTTCCATAGCGCTTAAACCATATTTAATTCCATCAAATCTAGCCAAATTAGAGCTAATTTCTGACGGCGTAATTATATAATAAACAGGCACACCATATGCCGTATGAGGCAAACTTACTTCAATAAATTTAGCGCCTAATTTTTTAAATTCCTCTATAGCTTGCTCTACTGCCTGTTTTACTCCTTTATCTACTCCTTCAATAAAATATTCTTTAGGCAAACCAACTTTTAAGCCATGTAAATCCTGTTTTATTAATTTTTGATAGTCACCTATTTTTTCGTTAACTGTTGTTGCATCATTTTTATCAACTCCTGCGATTACTGACAAAACAATAGCAGCGTCTTCTACTGTTTTAGTAATTGGTCCTGGCACATCAGTAGAACTTGTCATAGAAATTAAGCCAAAACGAGAACTTCTGCCATAAGTTGGTTTTAGACCAGTAACACCACAAAAACTAGAAGGATGTCTAATAGAACCGCCTGTATCTGTACCTAGAGCAAATAAACACATATCTGTTGCAACTGCGGCAACAGGACCGCCAGAAGATCCACCTGCCACACACTCTAAATTCCAAGGATTATGAGTTACGCCAAAAGCTGAATTTTCAGTTGAAGCTCCGTGAGCAAATTCGTCCATATTACCTTTACCCAAAAGCACAGCGCCTGCTTGTTTTAATTTTTTAATTACAGTAGCGTCATAAGGCGCAATATAATTTTCTAAAATTTTTGAACCAGCTGTAGTTTTTATTCCACTCGTTAAAATATTATCTTTAACTAAATATGGAATACCAAGTAGGAGCGGGATTTCCCCACTCTGCCATACTCGCCTAATTTCATCAGCTTTTTTAGCTTCATCCAAAGCTTCTTTTTCACAAACAGTTAAACAAGTATTAATTTTTTCATCAACTTCTCTAATCCGCGCCAAACAAGCCTCAGTTAATTCAACTGAAGTTATTTCTTTATTATTTAATTTTTCAATAGCTTGTTTTATTGTTAATTTATTTAGTTCTTGACTTTTTAACATAGAAATAATAATTTATTTCACTAAATAATTTTCAATCACAAAAATCTATTGTACATATTTATCATATCAAAACGATACGATAAATGGGATGTTTTAAAAATGATAACTTATTTATTACTGTTTCTTAAAAATTAGCACGAGAATTAAAACAGGTCAACAACAAGACGTATAATCATAAAACTTGTATTTACCATTGAGTCCTGTATAATTAAAGAAAATAATTAGAGAAAAAATTATGATAGATGATTTAAAATATTGGGTAGCGCTTAATAATTTTTCTAAATTCGGGCCTATTAGATTTAAACGAATTAGAAAATATTTTTCTAATTTAGAAAATGCTTTTAAAGCAAATTTAACCGATCTGATGCAAGCAGGCATAGAAGAAAAAGTTGCTGGTGAATTTATTATTGCTAGATCATCAATTAATCCTGACGACTTAATGGAAAAAATAGCAAAAGAAAATATAGAAGTTGTTACTATTGAAGACAAGCATTATCCTAAACTACTAAAAGAAATTTACAATCAACCACCACTACTTTACTACCGAGGTAAATTGACAATAGCTGACGAATTTGCTTTAGCTGTAGTAGGCTCAAGAAAATATTCTAGCTATGGCAAACAAGTAGCTGAACAACTTATTAAAGATTTAGTAATTAATAATTTGACTATTGTAAGCGGACTAGCTATTGGCATTGACACGTTAGCGCATGAAACAACTTTAATTGCTCATGGTAAAACAATTGCCGTTTTAGGCTCTGGACTAAACAAAAAAAATATCTATCCCACGCAAAATTGCTACTTAGCCGACAAAATTGTTGCATCTGGAGGAGTAATCATTTCAGAATTTCCTTTAGGAACGCCTCCGTTAAGACATCATTTTCCACAAAGAAATCGCGTAATATCAGGACTGTCATTAGGAGTTTTAGTTATTGAGGCTAGCTTAAAATCAGGCTCACTAATTACAGCTCGCCACGCTTTAGAACAAAATAGAGATATTTTTGCTGTACCAGGAAATATTTACTCACCAAATTCATCTGGCACAAATTATTTAATTGAACAAGGCGCCAAATTAGTATCAACGGCCAACGATATTATTGAAACACTAAATTTAACTCAAGTCTCTTCTTATATCAACAACAAAACAATTATTCCCGATTCACAAGAAGAAGAAAAAATTTTAACAATTCTTACTTTTGAGCCAATTCATGTTGACGAATTAATCCGCTTAACAAAACTTGACACTGCGACTATAAATAGTACACTAACAATAATGGAAATGAAGGGCGTTATAAAAAATCTTGGTGGAATGCAATATGTATTAACAAGATAAAGTTAATTTTTAATTTTCAATGAATTAATTTTAAAACAAATAATTTTTAAAATAAACTTATTTAAAAATTAAAATATTAAAAATTGTTTAAAAATTGAAAATTTACCTTATGAAATTAATAATTGTTGAGTCGCCAACTAAAGCAAAAACTATTACCAAATTTTTAGGTTCTGATTTTATAATTGAATCCTCTTTTGGTCATGTTCGTGATTTGCCTACAAGTACTATGGGCATTGATTTAGAAAATAATTTTCAGCCAAAATACATTATTCCTGCCAAAGCAAGTAAAAATGTTAACAAACTTAAAACTCTTGCAAAAAAAGCTGAAGAAATAATTTTAGCTACTGATGAAGATCGAGAAGGAGAAGCTATTGCTTGGCATTTAGCTGAAGTTTTAAAACTCAAAGCCAAAGAAGCTAAACGGATTGTTTTTCATGAAATTACAAAAGACGCAATTACAAAAGCTTTGGCTAATCCACGCCAACTTGATTTTAAACAAGTTGATGCTCAGCAAGCAAGAAGAATTTTAGATCGCTTAGTCGGATACGAGCTTTCGCCATTTTTATGGAAAAAGGTAGCGAGAGGATTGTCTGCAGGCAGAGTTCAATCAGTCGCGATGCGCTTAATTGTTGAGAGAGAAAGAGAGATACAAAAATTTAAAACCGATGAATATTGGAGTATTATTGCTAACTTTGAAAATGACCAAAAAATGTCTCTATCAGCTAGACTTAATAAAATTGAAAATAAAACAGTAAATAAACTAGAAATTCCAAACGATGAAACTGCAACGAAAATTTTAGACAAACTAACTAACGCCATTTATCAAGTTAGTAATATCACGCAAAAGCAAATTAAAAAATCTCCACCAAAACCATTTACAACTTCCAGTCTTCAGCAAACAGCCAATAGATGGCTAGGTTTTTCTGCAAAACAAACTATGCTAGTTGCTCAACAACTTTATGAACAAGGTTTTATTACTTATATGAGAACTGATTCATTAAATTTATCTGATAAATTTTTAAATGATGCTCATGATTTTTTGAAAAAAAATTTAGGAGATAATTACACTTTAGCAACTCCTAGAAAATTTAAAACAAAATCCAAGGGAGCGCAAGAAGCTCATGAAGCTATTAGACCAGCAGAAGTAATAAAAACGCCTGAAAAACTTGAAAAAACTTTAAATTCCAATCAACATAGATTATATAAATTAATTTGGCAAAGAGCTTTAGCTAGTCAAATGCCAGAAGCTTTAGCTAAAGCAACAACAATTGATATTGATGGAATCGGCACTAAATACCAATTCCGAGCTACAGGCCAAGTTTTAGAATTTGCAGGCTATTTAAAAATTTATCCGGAAAAAAGCCAAGAAATTGAACTTCCAAATTTAAAACAAGATGAAAAATTAAATTTAATTGAACTTAAAAAAGAACAACATTTTACTAAACCACCAGCAAGATATTCAGACGCTGGATTAGTAAAAATTATGGAAGAGTATGGAATCGGCAGACCATCAACTTATGCGCCAACTATTTCCACTATTATTAATAGAAATTATGTTCAACGAGATGATAACAAAAAATTAGCGCCAACAGATATTGCTTTTATTGTTAACGATTTATTAGTTGAACATTTTCCACAAATAGTTGATTACCAATTTACTGCAAAAATGGAAAATAGATTAGATGATATTGCTAATGGACAAATTGAATGGCAACCTGTTATTAGCGACTTTTACAAACCATTCCATGAAAATTTAGAAATAAAACGTAATTTAATTAAAAAAGAAAACATTATGCCTGAAGAAAAATCTGATAAGCTTTGCGATAAATGTAATGCTCCAATGATAATTAAAACAGGTCGCTATGGCAAATTTTTAGCATGTAGCGCTTTTCCTGAATGTAAAAATATTAAACCAATGGAAGGTAGCATTAATAACAATGAAAAAAGTGATGCCATCAAAGAGCTTGAAGAAAAATATAAAGACGAAATTTGCGAAAAATGTAATGCGCCAATGACAGTTAAAAGCGGCCGCTTTGGAACTTTTTTAGGTTGTAGCGGCTACCCGAAATGCAAAAATATTAAAAATCTAGCTGGCAACAGCAGTACTGGTATTACTTGCCCTGTTTGTGGTATTGGAGAAATTGTCCAAAAACAAAGTCGCAAAGGAACATTTTATGCATGCAACCAATATCCAACCTGCAAAACCGCTTTTTGGGGAAAACCAACTGGAGAAAAATGCCCCAACTGCGATAGCTTACTAGTTGAAAATACTAAAAAAGAAGAAACAAAATGTTCTAAAAAAGGATGTGGATACACGAAATAAATTTTCAATTTTCAAAATAAAATAAAGGGTCTGTCGCCGAATACTCTTTCGAGTAGAAAATTTCAAATTTTTAG
>JBBTVV010000001.1:0-7509 GCA_038063135.1 Patescibacteria group bacterium | reverse complement strand
TCTTGTACAACCTCTTGACAGTAGATTTTTTTTAAGATACAGTATTTTACTGGCTTAAATTAGCCCTATGTTCTAAACTAAAGAAAACAAGAGAATCGTATGTTGACACAAGAACAACAAATTTTTGAACAAATAAAAAAAGCAACTAATATCTTAATTACTTTTAAAAAAACATGGTCAGGCGATTCAGTTGCTTCAGCCTTGGCATTGTTTTTATTTTTTAAAAAATTAAATAAAGAAGTTGAAGTAGTTGCTGAACAATTTGATCAAAATCAACTTTTTTCTTTTTTGCCAGCCTTCACTGAAATTAAAAATACTCTTGATAATTTACGTAAATTTATTATTTCCTTGGATATTACCAATACCAAAGTAAGTCAAATTAAGTATCAGCAAGAAGATAACAAACTTAATTTTATTATATCTCCGAAAGATGGATTTTTCACATCTGATGACATAGAATCTAAATCTAGCGGATTTAAATATAATTTAATTATAGTAGTTGATTCTACTGATTTAGAATCTTTAGGAAAAGTTTATGATAATGACACAGAATTTTTTTATCAAACACCAATTATTAACATTGATCACAAATCAACCAATGAAAGCTTTGGTCAAATAAATTTAATTGAGTTAACAGCAGTGTCAACTTCCGAAATTTTATTCTCTCTTTTTGAAAGTTTCTCTCGTGATTTAATTGATGACAATATTGCTACATGTTTACTAGCAGGAATGATTGCTGAAACAAAAAGTTTTAAAACATCTAATATTACACCAAATGCTTTACTTGCAGCTTCTCAACTTATTTCCATTGGCGCGCGTCGTGAAGAAATTGTTAATCAGCTCTACCGCTCTCGCAGTCTTGATGTCTTAAAATTATGGGGCCGCATTTTATCATGTTTATCATCAACTTTAAATAATAGCTTAGTCTGGTCCACTTTAAATTGTGACGATTTTACAAAAACTGATTGTGAAGAAAAAGATTTAGCAGATGTTATTGATGAATTAATTATTAATATTCCTCAAGCTAAAATTATTGTTATTTTTTACGAAAGACAAAAAACAAACGACAAGCCACAAACTAATGTTATCATTTATTCTATCAAAAATATTAACTCTCTTGATTTACTAAAAGAATTTAAACCAATTGGCACAAAAAATTTAGCCAAAATAAAAACAGATCTTCCTCTAGCTGAAACTGAAAAAACTATTATAAAAATAATTGAAGAAAAAATGAACAAGCTGTCGTTATAATGGGTCTGTTGCCGAATACTCTTTTGAATATAAAATTTCAAATTTTTAGGAAATTTTTTTAAAAAGTTTTAAGAGAATATGATTATATTAGCGAAAAAGTTTTTGAAAAAATTTACAAAAATTTGAAATTTTATACCGAATACGGTATTCGGCGACAGCTTTATGCTTTATTTAAGGTTTTTTAAGAGCCAAATTAGGCTCTTTTTTTAAATGCTTGAAAAAAAACAAATATAATGGTAATTTTAAAAAACAAATATTATAAAATGCGCGCGTAGCTCAGTTGGTTAGAGCACGGCTCTTATAAAGCCGGGGTCGACGGTTCAAGTCCATCCGCGCGCACCAGTGAGAATTTTGCAAGTGGATATTTGTCGCCTCGCTTTGTTCGGCGACCAATTTATAGGGTAATTTGTATTGAAAAACTAATTGGCGGTTTTGTAAAATGTGGTTCGAGCCGATATTTTTAAGAAATATTGTCATCTCTTTTTTATTTTCATTGTGGATAATATTTTCTGCTTTGTTGGGTCTGTCGCCGAATACCGAATACGGTATTCGGCGACAGACCCCATATATCAATTTGCTTAACATACACATTACTTCGTTGAATAATGTTCTACTGACTCATATTAACGCCTAAACAGCAATTACCAATAATAGAATCTAGCATTTTATCTAACGTATCATCTTGGTGTAATCTTTGATAATCAGGCAATTCTTCTATGTTATTAATCCCTAAAAAACGAATAAAATCTAAAGTAATCTCATAATAAATTTCATTCTTTTTTTTATCATTTTTAGCTTCAATTAATCCATGTAATAATAAATTACGTAAAATCAAAGCGCAATTAATTCCTCTAATTCTATCTAAATCAATTTTAGAAATCGGTCCACGATAAGCAATAATTGTTAAAGTTTCTAAACTCGGTCGCGATAATTCGCCTGTTGTTTCATCTTTAATAAATTCTTGAATTAATTTAGCATTGTTTGGCGAGCTTACCATTTGATACTTTGTAACATTTTTAATTACTTGCATTCCGCCAGATATTTTTTTATAATCATCTGTTAATTCATCTCCTGCCTTCTGAACTTCTTCAATATTAACTTTTAATAACTCAGCTAAATGTTTTACAGATAAAGGTTTAGATGAAATAAATAATAAAGATTCAATTTTAGATTTAATACTCATAAAAATATTTTGGATTAATTTATCTTATTAATTTCTATTTCAGTAAATAAGCTAATTTGAATGGCAGAAACATCTCGTTGTTTAATTAGCTCTAATAATGCTAAAAAACTAACGATTACTTCCATTTTATTTTTAGCAACAGCCTGTATTATATTAAAATTAATTTTTATTCTATCAATTAACATCTGTTGAATAGCAAGAATTTTTTCTTCGATGCTAATAACATGTTCCAATTTTTTTTCTTCTAAAAGTTCTGTCGGTTTATTTTTAATAATCAATTCTTGAAAAATCGTTTGCAAAATTACAGCTGTTACTTTTTTCGGCGGAGAAAAAATATTAGCATCAGCCAAAATAGCCTGCTGCTTAAATTCACGAGCAAACATAAACTTTTTTTTATTAATCATTTCTTCAATTACTTTAGCTGCTTCCAAAAATTCTTTATACATCAACAACTGATGTTCAAATTCTTCGATCTCAGCTTCTTCTTCTGGAAAAAGATAAGGCAAAAGCGCTTTAGATTTAATCAATAATAACTTTGTAGCTATCACTAAAAAATCAGCCAATTCGTCTGGTTTAATCCCATTAGCGCTTCTAATATATTCAATATACTGGTCTGCAATTTTAGCTAAACTGATCTCTGTAATATCCAATTCTTCTTTTTCAATTAGTTGCAACAATAAAGCCAATGGTCCTTGAAATTTTTCTAAACTTACTAACATAAAAATTTATTTTTTTATTTTCTTTGCTTTTTTAACTTTTTTTACTTCTTTTTTTGCTTTTTTCCCTTTTATCGCTTTTTTAACTTTTACTATTTTAGGAGTTTTTATTTTTTTCTTAATACTAAAATCAGCTAAAATAACTTTTTCTAATTTAATAAAATCTTTGATTGCCATTTCTATTGAATGATTAAAACTGCCTGAAGAAAAAAATCCATTTTTTAATTTAACTAATTTTTTATCAATAATAACAGGTAATTTATATATACCGCCAAAAGCGCTCATAGCTCCTGCTTTTATTTTTAATAAACTTTCCATAACTTTTTCTTCAGGAATTTTTATTGTCGTAATTGTTTTATTTTTTAATTTGCCAATAGCTTTAGCAAGTTTTTTAAAATCTAAATTATGATCAGCTGGTAATAAAGCTAAATAAAAATCTTTATCAGCAACAACTAGCAAAGACTTAACAATTTCACTTAATTTTTTACGCATAGTTGTTGCAATATCCAAAGCAGTATAAGCAGTTTTATGCTCTAAAATATTATATTTAACCCCAGCTTTTTCTAAATAATTAACAATTTTAGAAGATATTTTAGTTTGTTTAGCCATATATTTTTTAAAATTATTTTTAAAAATTATTTTTTAATCACATCTATTAACGGGACTGCGATTTTTTGATTTAAACATTGATAGCCAATTTCATGAGACCAACGTTCTTTAAAATTATCATTCATCCCCTCGTCTTGTATATTTTTGTCTTTATTTGACAACCTAAAATTGGCGCAAAGCTGATAACTACCGCCACCAGAAACCTTATAATCAAAAGCAACATTCGTTGCAGGATCTTTTAAATCATCACTATTCAAATAACTTTGTCCGGCCAACAAAACTTTAAAATTATCAGGCAATTTCTTTTTATCTATATAATAACTTTGAATTTCACTATCTATTCTATCAAATCTTTGCAAAATAGCATTATCTAATTTTCTATTTCTTGTTTTAGCCGGAGATTCAACAAAAAATAAACTAGCAATAAAAACTGCAACAATAATTATTAGCGAACAATAAAAATAAGTTAAAATAATTTTATTATTTTTTTTATCAACATCTTCACGCTTAATGTCATAAAAATAAAAAGTAAAAATAATTGCCGAAATCAAAATCGCTGTAATAGCTTTTAAAATAAACTTAACTGTAATCTCGCCTCCTAAAAAATTATTAATCGCGCCAATAAACCAGCCGATCATTACTATTGAAACAATAAGAAGAATAAAATAAGTAAGCCAACGTCTAATAGCAGAATCTTTAGATAATGCGCCTGTAATTAAATTCTTAAAAATCTGCCAAATAGTAAAATAAAAAATTGGCGCAGAAATAATTAAAGCTGAAATAGCCAGCTTTAAATCAGTTGGCGAGTAATTACTGCTATATTGATCAATAACATCAATAATGTTTTTATTAATAATCTGAAAAATAATCATACCAACTGATGTTGCCATAAAAACTAAAGCAACAAGCGACAGCGCATAAAAAAAGGCGAACTTCGCTGAATTATTTGACGTTGAATTAATCATATTTTTTTTTGTTAATTAAAATGATATTTAAAAAATGAATTAATAATATTTATAATTTCTTTTTTTATATCATTATTTACGCTAATATTAGCTAACTGTTTAAAATCGTTTTCTACCGCTAATCTTAATATTTTAATAGAATTTTCCGAAATAATTAACTGATGTTTTTTTTCTAATTGAGAAAAACACTTAAAACAAATTATACCCCCTTTAGTTAAATCAAATTTATTATTTGTTGGCAAAATTTTTTTTCGACAACTTACACAATAATACAATTCTGGTTTATGCCCTGATTTAATTAATAATTTAAAAATAAACAACTGAACAAATAAATCATAATCAGACTCCTCTTTAACGCTATTTAAAAAATCAAAATAACTAATTAATAATTCAAAAATTTCTTTATCACAATCTCCTATCTTGATAATTAAATTTAAAATCCTTATAACTTCCCCTGCTGCTTTTATTTTTTCTAAACTACTTTTTAAATCAAAATAACAATTTTCACTAATAGCGCTACCGATATAGTCATATTTTTTTCCACGTACTACCATAACATCAGCCAACGTAATCGGTTCTAAATGAGCAGCCAATTTTGATTTACTTTTTTTAATACCTCGAGCTATTAATTCCAATTTGCCTTTTTCTGTTGTATAAAGCGTCACAATCGCATTATTTTCACCAAAAGAACAACGACAAAGTACTACTGCTTTAACTCTATAAGTTTCTTCCATACAAATTTTTATCTAAATGGGTCTGTCGCCGAATACCATATTCGGCATAAAATTCCAAATTTTTATAAATTTTCTACTCGAAAGAGTGTTCGGCGACAGACCCTAAATATAATTGTAAAATCAACATGGCGGCCACTTCATCTCTTTTAGCTTTAACTTTTTTATCACCAATTAAAGCATCGGCTGCTTTACTAGATAATCTTTCATCAATTAATTCGATTTGTAAATTACTTTTATCTTTCAAATCTTTAATAAATTTATTATATTTTTCATTCGTAATTTGTAATTTATAATTCACAATTGATAATGGTTTACCAACTATTATTATGTTTATTTCTTCATCAACTATCACTTGCAATACTTCTTCTATATTTTTTACTGTTTTAAAAGGTATAGCAATTTTGGTTTCACTATCACCAACAGCCAAACCGATCCTCTTTTCTCCCCAGTCTATTCCTAAATATTTTTTTTCTAATGTATTATTCATAATCCGTTAATATTTCATAACCATTTTTAGTAATTAAAACGGTCTGTTCAAAATGAGCGCTTAAACTATTATCAGCGGTTAAAAAAGAAAATCCATCCTTACTGCTTTTGATCCGCCAACCACCAACATTAACCATTGGTTCAATCGCTAAAACCATGCCTTGTTTTAAAATTATTTTATTATTTTCAGCTACATTATAATTATGGACTTGGGGATCTTCATGGACATCATAACCAACTCCATGGCCTACTAATTCGCGCACTACAGCAAATTTATGCTTGCGAACATAATTTTCAATAGTTTTACCAATACTATTTAAAGTATTTCCTGGACGAATCTGTTCAACACCCAATCGCAAAGCTTCTCTAGTCACATCAATCAATTTTTGCGCTTCAAGACTAATTTTCCCAACAGGAACTGTTTTAGCCATATCAGTATAATATCCACGTTTAACAGATTTATCGTCTGCACTATTAGAAAAAAATGGATATTCCATTCCTATGTCTAGTCCGATAATATCTCCTTGTTTTAATTCTCGTGAAGGCAAAGCTGGAGAATGAACAACTTCATTATTAATTGAAGCGCAAAGCGCTGTAGGATAAGATACTGAATCATATTTAGACTGATAACCTTTAAAAGAAGGACGACCGCTAACTTGACTAATTAAATCACAAGCCATTTTTTCCAAATGCCCAGTACTAACGCCTGGCTTAATTTCAGAAATTAATTTTTGCATAATCTGCGCTAAAAATTTACCTCCCTGACGTATTATTTCTATTTCTTTTTCATTTTTAATAGTAACCATATCTAACTAAAATTTTAAATAATTTTTAAGAGTCTGCCGCCTTCTAGATTTTCCAAAATTTCTTTATGTATTTTTGCTATTGGCTGTTCTCCATCAATTTTAATAAATTTACCAATCTGTTGCCAATAATCAAATACTGGTTTGATATTTTGATGATATATTCTTAAACGATGACTAATAATTTTAGGCTTATCATCGTCTCTAATAAATAATTTCTGATGACAAACATCACAAATCCCATTATTTATTGGTGGATTATATTTTAAATGATAAATTGATCCACAAGAACACACTCTTCTTTGACTCAATCGTTGCTTTACTTCTTTATCACTTACATCCACAAGTAATGACAAAACTTGATCGTCTTTTTTCAAACACTTTTCAAACATATTTGATAAATCATTTTGTTGTTTGATATTTCTTGGATAACCATCAAAAATAAAACCTTCTGTTTTTTGTTTCAAACTTTTAGATACTAAATCAATTAATAATTTATCAGGGACTAATTTGCCTGCACTTACATATTTTTCCGCTCGTTTTCCTAAATCACTTTTTGATACAATTTCAGCGCGCAATAAATCGCCAGTAGAAATTTTTTTCCAACCGGTTTTCTGCGACAACAAATCAGCTTGCGTGCCTTTTCCTGATCCTGGAGGACCAAAAAAAATTAAAATAACTTTCATAGTTAGAGGGGTCTGTCGCCGAATACTCTTTCGAGTAGAAAATTTCAAATTTTATACCGAATACGGTATTCGGCGA